>PQAL01000036.1 GCA_003105035.1 Anaerolineales bacterium
GCAATGATTGTGATGCCTAATTGGGAACAAAGCTCAACCAGGCCACTTTGAATTGGCCTTTGATCCAGCAGATTGAATTTCACTTGATTAGAAGCTAGCGGGATATTATATTTTGCTAGTGTATCGAAAGCCAGCTGTGTTTGAGTCACGGAGTAATTGGAAACTCCGACGCTCCTTACGAGTCCCTCTTTGACCACTGATGCCATCGCTTCCATCCAGGTTGGAATAGATATCGGAGGAAACGGCCAGTGCATTTGATATAAATCGATATGATCTAATCCAAGCCTAGACAGGCTCCTGATTAAGGCGGATCGTAATTCTCGCTTATTCAATCGCCACGGGTAGGGCATGAATTTCGTCGCAACGATGATTTTTTGCGGGTCACGCCTCAGGCAGTCACCCAATAGCAGCTCAGATCTCCCATTTCCGTAAGCTTCTGCAGTATCAAATAAATTAATCCCAGCCTGCAAAGCGATATGATACATTTGTGAGACAACATCGTTTCCGTTGCTAGACTCGTTGTAATTTGTTTTATAATCTGCCCATTGCATTAATCCGAAACCGATTGGTGATATCCAGATATCGGTTTTTCCAAGTGTGAGTTCTTCTCTCATATTTTCAACTCCGGCTAATTTTCATCACACATATTACACCATAAGCTAATATTTTGCCTATAGATCTTCGATAACAAGCTACTTATCTAAATTATTTCCAATGATTTGGTATACTAACGGCATTCCATCTCAAATCAGGATAATCTTATGGCAGAAAATGCAGAATTCCTACCCTTCCACGCAATAAACGAGTACATGCGTCCAGATTTCAGGTTGAAAGTCGTGCGGGAAACGCTCAATAATCAAACCAACCTGGATGAGTCATTGTCATCTGATCTGAATCACATGATCAAGAAATTCGTAAATGTGCCAGGCTTTCGGAGCAGTGACAAGGCACCCGCTTTGGTTAAAGTTGTTCCGACCTCCAAGGCATTCGAGAAAAATCCAGAGCTTGTTGCGGTGCTTTTAGCTGGCTGGGCCGAAACCCATTCAGATTTACGAGAAAAGGTTTATTCCCTGCTGCAGGCCCGGCATTGGAAAACGCTATCTGAGAGTGAAGAGTCTCTTGCTTTATCGGCGCTCACTGAAGCTGTGAAGGAATGGCCTGTTTTTCCGATAAAGATGAACAGGGCGAAATTGCCGGGTTTCTATACACATTGGCCGAAGGATGAAGACTTTGAGGTTTTATACAAGAATTTTTCTGATTTATACCCTGATATTGAAGTCAGTATTGATAAAGTTAGCTTGATGGTTGTCTGGCTCAGCATGCGCCTACCATTACAGGTTGATGAAATTATTACGAAGCCTGGTGATGCCCCAATTTCCGAAAATCCGTAATAATTTTTCTCCATTTTCTTTCAAGGTTAATATGATATGACAGACGTAGCAGTCGCAAGCAGAAATAAGCGCTTTTATTGGAATTGGATTCCAGACGTACTACTCCGACCACGTCGGGCATTTGAGCGAATTGCATCGGTTAATCTTTCTGTATGGATCACTCCATTACTTCTTCTATCCATTATGATATTGATTAACGTGCTCGTCGCTGGCCGAATCAAGAGTCAAGTTGCAATGACGGGAGAAATCACTTACCCGCCAGACTTCCAGTACTACTCGGCAGATCAGCAAGCTCAATACATGCAAGCCATCCAATCCACCCAAGGCCCTGTATTTGTGTATGTGTTGCCGGCGATCACAGCGTTAGTCGGGATCTGGATCGGCTGGCTAATCCTTGGAGGTGCATTGCATCTGGCAACAACGCTCTTCGGTGGCCGAGGCAGTACGCTGATGTCGATGAACATCGTTGCTTGGGCAAGCATGCCGCTGGCAATCCGTTCTCTTATCCAGATTGCTTACATGCTTATCACCCATAAATTGATTGTCTCCCCGGGTTTATCTGGCTTCAGTCCAGTCGGCGACTCGGCCGCAATTCAATTCCTCGGTCAACTCTTGAAGGTAATCGATATCTATGTCGTTTGGCAGATCATCCTGCTCATCATGGGTACACGTAAGTCGACCGCACTGAGTCTGGTAAAGTCAGCCATCGCAGTTGTCTTAGTAGTGTTAATTTTCCTTGCCTTGCAAGCTGGTATTGCTTACCTGATGAGCTTGCTCGGTAACTTATCCATCACCCGCCCATTCTTTTTCTAATAGTTGTTTACAAGCATCCCTATTAACTTATGCCAGACCCGTTTGTCAAGATCTCTGAGGTATCTAAAGAATTTCCGATGGGTGGGACCATTGTCCGCGCACTGGATGGAGTTGATCTGGAGCTTGAGCATAACTCTTTCACCGTCTTGATGGGCCCCTCCGGCTCTGGGAAGAGCACGCTTTTATACCTATTAGGGGGGTTAGATCGTGTCACGCGCGGCCATATCGATGTGAATGGGCAGATATTGGACGAGTTAGATGAGAATACGCTGGCAGTCTATCGACGCCAAACTGTCGGGTTTATTTTCCAATCGTTCAATCTGATATCCAGTATGACTGCTCAGCAGAATGTTGCCTTTCCTATGCGGTTTAACTTCACGTCAAAGCGCCATCGCCTGGAAAAATCCATGCACGTCCTCAAGCAGGTAGGCCTGGGGGATCGTGCAGCACATAAACCGACCGAGCTCTCCGGTGGGCAGCAGCAAAGGGTCGCCATCGCCCGGGCATTGATCAATGACCCAATGCTAATCCTGGCTGATGAACCAACAGGCAATCTGGATACGGCCAGCGGCGCAGGTATTATGCACCTGCTGTCAGAATTACATCTTCAGGGTCATTCCGTATTGGTTGTCACCCATGACGCACGCATGAAACAATTCGCCACGATGCACAAATATTTACTGGATGGGCGTATCGTCAGCGAAGATGAATATAATGCCGCATCAATCTTAACTACTTCCACATGATTTATTTATCTATTGTAAGGGTATCTGAAGGGTAAATGATATGAAAAGAAACCAGATCCATATTCTTTGTTTTTTTCTGCTTCTCACGCTGTTGGCAGGGATGTTTCTCCAGCCGAAGATGGTTAACGCCTTTAGTCCAGATAGCGTAAATAGCAACGATACAAACAAGCTATTCACACAGCCGGTTACCCTCGGAGATGCAAGCGAGATATCTATTGACACACAGGCAACCATTTTAACCACAACGGTCACGGTAGAACCACCTGGCTCATACGAACGGCCAGTCATCGTGGTTCAGACGTATAGCCTTGACCAGGACACAATATCTCCTGGGTCTGCATTTACTCTGTTTGTCACGTTATATAACGCTGGGCAGCAATATGCGACGAATATCGTGGCTACCTTTGCTTCAGCCTCCGGTGATCTTGTTCCCCGCCAGACTGGAGGTGTAGTTGCGGTTGGTGAAATTGCCCCTGGGAATCATGCAGAATTCGGCCAGCCCTTATACCTCAATACCGACATCTGGACATCAGTTGTATCCATACACATGTCGCTTAGCTATACGAATGAAGCTGGTATCACTTACAGTGAATCGTTTACGATTACTTTACCCGTACATTATATATACTCATCTAAGGCGACTGCTACTCCAACCCCCACGGTCACCCCGACCCCCTCATTCAAACCACAGCTCGTCATCACCGGTTATTCGACCGATATCGATCCTCTCCAACCTGGGACCCAATTTAATCTAACCATCAACATCGCCAATTCAGGCGCGGCGACTGCAAAAAACGTTACAATGGTTGTAGGTGGAGGTAGTAGCTCTTCTGGAGGGGATACTGGAACACCACAGCCAGGCGGTGTTTCAGGTGGAAGCGGTGAATTCACCAACTTTGCCCCGATTAATTCGTCGAATGTTCAATCACTGGGTGATTTTTCACCCGGAACAACAAAAACTGCATTTCAGCCACTCATTGTGAATGTCTCAACAGCTGCAGGAGCATACCCTCTCAAAATCTCTTTTATTTATATCAATGATCGGAATCAGACTTTTGTTGACGACCAGGTAATCACCTTGTTGGTCTATCGTATTCCTAATCTGGAAATCAGCTTTTACCAGGATGTGTCATCCATTTTCGCTGGACAGTCCAATACGTTGCCAGTCCAGGTGGTAAATATGGGACGTAGCAGTGTGGTGCTCGGAAATATGAGCGTATCAGGAACTAGCGGACAATTCAGCAATAATACGATCTTCGTCGGAAACCTTGAGCCAGGAGGCTACTTCACATTGGATGCAACCTACATTCCGGATGGGTCAGGAGTAACGGATGTGATTGTCTCAGTTGGTTATACCGATGATTTTAACCAATCTCAAATAATTACGCAGACATTGCCTGTGGATGTATTGGAACAACCGATTATTGAGCCTCCGAGTGATGGTATGCCAGGCGACGGATCTGAGATTCCCCCACAAGCCCCAGAAACATTTGTGCACAAGGTTTTGCGTTTTATCTTAGGCCTGATTGGCCTTGATTCAGCTCTGAATACAGCCCAATCCGCGGGCAATAATCTTCCCATGGAGACTATAGTGCCGGGAGAACCAATCATTGCCCCTGCTCAGCCACTCAAAGGACCATAACCTCTGATAATGCCTTGTATGGTTTGAATGAGATTTTTCGATTTACTTGCATTGATTATTGACAACCTTGGCAGACGAAAAGGCCGGGTTGCCTTAACCGCCATCGGGGTGATCATTGGCACATCAGCGGTGGTCGTGCTCGTCTCCTTAGCCATCGGTTTACAAAAAAATGCCACCCAGCAGTTATATCAGATTGGAGATCTAACACAAATCCAGGTTTTTCCCAATTATCAGGAGATGGGACCTGTACCCAGCGGAGGGAAGGGTATTGGGAATTCCTCCACCCCGGTCCAGACAATAATCACGGACGATACGATCGAGCAATTATCTGCCATCCCAGGGGTAAAGTCAGTCATCCCACGTGATTACATTCAGGGTGCATCGGTCTTAAAATACAATCGTATGGAGACCTATATGGGGATTATAGGGGTTGGTGCGCCCGATCTTAGCTATCTGGGTGTTGATCTGCAGGGAGGTGATGATACCCTCAACCCCGGTACAGCAATCGTCGGATACCAGGTGCCTAACACATTTTATAATCCTCAATGGCGGCCAGGTCAGGCTCCACCCACCCCACCCGATCTGCTTGGACAAACCATAAAACTGGAAATCTTAAAATACGATCAGGAAGGAACTGAGACCCGAAAAACTGTTCCGCTCAAGATTGTTGGTTTTTTGAATGAGTCAAAAGGTGAGTCTGACTATTCAGTATATATGTCCCTGAGTGACGTGACTGCTTACAATCAATGGATCTTAGGCAGGCGGATCAACCGCGACCGGGATGGGTATAACCAGTTGGTTGTTAGTGTGGATAATGTCGATCAGGTGCTTGATATCAGCGAGCAAATCACCCAGCTGGGCTACCAGGCGTATACTCCCCAGTCCTATGTCCAGGGGATCAACAGTTTCTTCGTGATCATGCAGGTCATCTTCGGTGGCGTTGGCGCAATTTCGTTACTTGTGGCTGCTATCGGGATTGCAAACACCATGGCAATGGCTATCCTGGAGCGGACTAAGGAAATCGGCTTGATGAAAGCCATTGGTGCGACCAATCGCGATGTTCTAGCGATATTTTTAGGTGAAGCAGCAGGGATTGGCCTGTTGGGTGGTATAGGCGGCGTATTGGTCGGTTGGAGTGCCGGTCAGGTGATCAATGTACTGGCGCTTTCGTACCTCGCCGGGCAATCTGCTCAACAGGGTGGACCACCTCCAACCACAGCTGTATATACACCCCTTTGGTTGCCTATTTTCGCATTGATTTTTGCCACATTAATAGGTCTGATATCTGGTCTCTACCCGGCGCTGCGGGCAGCCACAATGGTCCCGGTCACTGCACTAAAATACGAGTAATGCAGAGAAAAATTCTTCATATCGATCTTGATGCTTTCTTCTGCTCCGTAGAGGAGAATAACGATCCCGCGCTGCGTGGAAAAGCATTCGCCGTGGGCGGGCGTCCAGACCAGCGTGGAGTGGTAGCTTCATGTTCTTATGCGGCACGCCTTCGTGGAATACATTCAGCCATGCCCATGGCGCAGGCCTTAAAATTACAACCCGATCTGATCATCGTCTCCGGCAGGCATAGCGATTATGGGAAAATATCTCACCAAATAATGGATTATCTGGATACGCTCACCCCGCTTATTGAACAAGTATCGATTGACGAAGCATTTCTTGATCTGAGTGATCTGCCCGATTCAGCAGAGAGCCTTGCATCTGCCATTCAAGAATATATCCGCCTCAACTTCCATCTGCCATGTTCAATCGGTGTAGCAACCAGCAAACTGGTAGCGAAAATTGCCACGGATGTGGGAAAAGCTTCAAAGCGCTCCAACATGCCACCTCAGGCGATCAAAGTAGTCAATCCAGGTGAAGAAGCCGCTTTCCTGGCCCCATTGCCGACAAAAGCATTGTGGGGGATTGGCCCGAAGACAGCAGAACGTCTGGATGAGCTGGGAATTCGCACCATTGGAGACATTGCGCGCACCCCAAAAACAGAACTCATCAAGCACCTCGGTAAATTTGGCGAAGATTTAGGCAGGCGCGCCATCGGGATAGATGACAGCCCGGTTCACACCAGCCACACAGTAAAATCGGTCAGCAACGAAACGACCTTTGCTCGTGACGTCTCAGATATCCAAATCCTGTATGAAACGCTCCATTCGCTCTCAGAAAGCGTTGGTCGCCGGCTTAGAAAGAAAAACCTGAAAGGTACCACCGTCAAACTCAAATTACGCTGGTCTGATTTCATTACCCTCACCAGACAGGCAACCCTTGATTATCCAACAAATGATGATCGTGATATCTATTCTTCAGTCAAAGAAATATTTAATAAGACCTGGGTCAAAGGCAAACCTGTGCGCTTGCTTGGAGTGGGCCTCACCCAATTTGAGAATCCTGCCAAGCAGCTAGGTTTATGGGACGCTCCACAGAAGAGCAATAATAAACTCTTCACCGCGGTGGATGATGTACGGAATCGGTACGGAAAAGATTCGATCATGCGCTTGAGTGACTTAAAGTATAAAAAACCTTCAGAAACAGAGATTGATGAAGCTGAAAATGAGTGATCACTATGCAATTTTTGAACCCAGCACTATTTCTTTGAATCGGGGTTATACGGCGTCACATCCATCCTCGGAAATCATGATGTTTGTCATTTGACGCATTCAGGTAGTTTTAGTAATCTATACGGAGTAATTTACGGGATCCGTAACTATACTTACTTTTCAGCCCAAAGAAGGAGAAAAAGACCATGGCGATGAAAATCACTGAAGAATGCATCTCGTGCGGTGCCTGCACCCCGGAATGCCCGACAGAATCGATCAGCGAAGGTGACACCATCTATTTGATCAATGCCGATACCTGTGTAGAATGTGTTGGCCACTATGATTCACCCCAATGCGTATCGGTCTGCCCGGTTGATTGCATTGTTAAAGCATAAGATCTGAATAAACTCGATCATAAGGAATGCCAGTGTTCGTAATACGGATACCGGCATTTTCTTTTTAATATGGTTGGCTATATTTCCTTCTATACTCTATAATATAATTCTTCAAGTCATCACTGCAATTTACTCCATCAGCAGAATCACAATAAAAGGAACTATCGAAATTTATGTGCGGTATTTTTGGGATAATCAGTAAAGACGAACAGGTTTTAGGTCCAATATTGACCAATGCAGCACAGAGATTGTCTTATCGGGGCTACGATTCGGTTGGATGTGCCACAATCACCAAAGGCGGACTTATCGATTTGAGAAAGGACGTGGGGAAGGTTGATGAAGTAGCTCCTCGGCTAAATTTCGCCGAGATGGTTGGCAGCCGCGGCATCACCCAATTACGCTGGGCAACTTTTGGTTCTCCTTCTCCGGAAAATTCACAGCCTCATATCGATTCAAAAGGCTTGATGGTCGGTGCACATAACGGAAATGTAGTCAATAACCTTGAGTTACGCCAACAATTTATTTCGGAAGGCATGCTGGTCCGGTCAGAGAATGATGGTGAAACCTGCGTGCATGCAGTGGAGCGCTATGTAAACCAGGGATACGATCTCATCGATGCCATCCGTAAGGCATACAATGATCTACTGGGAGATTACTCCTTCG
The DNA here is from genome assembly GCA_003105035.1 of Anaerolineales bacterium. Classification (NCBI taxonomy): domain Bacteria; kingdom Bacillati; phylum Chloroflexota; class Anaerolineae; order Anaerolineales; species Anaerolineales bacterium. Next base: position 8,194 of record PQAL01000036.1, read on the forward strand.
TTATCGGAAAAATCGGTGAAGAAAAGTTATATGCATTCAAAAAAGGCTCAGGGTTGGTGGCAGGTATCACTGGGGGTGCCACCTGCGTATCGTCAGATTTGCCATCCATCCTGCCAATCACGCGGCGGGTGTTATTTATCAATGATGGCGAGATTGTGATATTACAGCCTGATCAAATTGACATCCGCAGTGTGAAAGATGGGTCAGTAATCCGACGGGATTTCGAGCTGATCACTGAAAGTATGGAGTTGGCTCAAAAGGGTGGCTATGCGCACTTCATGCTTAAAGAAATCCATGAACAATCTCAAGTTGCCCGTGAGCTGCTCCACATGCTGGATAATTCAACCGCTGTCGAGCCAATGGCACAACGCTTATTGAACGCCCGACACCTGTATCTGATCGGATGCGGAACCAGCTTTCACGCCTGCAGCATTGGCGCATATTATATTGCAAACCTTGCCGCCAAACCTGCCATCCCCGTCCTTGCCACGCAATTTACTTCCCAGTATGGACCGACCCTTGGCCCGCAGGATGTGGGTATTTTTGTCAGCCAGAGTGGCGAGACCAAAGACGTCTTGAATGCCTTGGCCGTCGCAAGAAATCGCGGGATGCAATGTTTCGGCCTGGTGAATGTGATCGGTTCCACATTGATGAAAACGACGGAACTGCACCTGCCGTTGACTTGTGGCTACGAGATCAGTGTCCCCGCCACAAAGACGTATACCAACCAGGTGATAACTTTCCTCTATCTTGCGCTCAAGATGGGTAACCTATCCACCGTGGTATTGAGCACGCTACCTGAAATGATTGATCAAACCGTTGATGATACCAACGCCCAGATCAACCGCCTGGAAGATTTGCTTGACTCTTGGAACGACAGCTACTGCCTAGGCTACGGTTCTACCTATCCGATCGCCCTGGAAGGTGCGTTGAAACTCAAGGAAGTGACTGATATTCATTGTGAAGGCCTGCTTTCAACAGAGTTCAAGCATGGACCCTTAGCGGTGGTTCGGAGCGGCTACCCGATCATCTTCCTTGCCGGTCCCGAAGACATCCCGCTTATTGTAAGTGGTATTAATGAAGTTGCGTGCCGTGGGGCAAGGACGATTGTGATCGGCGAAGAGGATTCCCGCCTGAGAGCAAACGCACACGAGATGATCACCATTCCGTCGACCGGGCCACTCCTCACTCCGATCCTGGCTATCATCCCGATGCAGCTGCTTGCCTATCATGTTAGTGTTGGGCGCGGTTTTGATCCTGATTATCCACGTAACCTTAGTAAGACACTGACCGTGGATTAATATGAAATTTGGACTGGCAATTTGATTGAAATATATTCATGGACAGAAAGTAATCAACCAGGAGAGGCTTAAAAATGGACAATGAAATCCGACAGCTGCTGAGAATCGACGGCTCACGTCTAGATACACTCAATTCGATACTCTTGGACCCTGATATGCGGGTAGTGAATGATTTTCTCGAGGTGGTCGAAAAGTATGGAACCCCCGAGGAGATCAATCGAAAAGCTGAACAAGCCGGTAAGTTTGAAAACTTACTTGAGAAAGTTGCACAGATCAAACCTGAGTATCTCGAAGACCTGGATTGGCTCCAAAAACAACGCGACAGGTCAGCGTTTATCTCGATTGCCGAGTACCGGAAAAAGGTACTTGGTCCAAAAACAAAAGACATCCATTTTAAAGATGACTTTGCGGTAACTCTGGAAGTCAGCGCAAGCCAGTATTTCCCATGGATAAGGGAAATTGCCCAAAAATCGATCACCGAACAGCTGCTCATGCCAGGGAGGTTTATCAAGGTTCGAAAGATGAAGGAGCAGGAATTGGATGGCGACTTACCTGCCATTGCAGCCGCCATGGACATCATTGGTGCTTCCTACGTAGAAACGTTGGATACCAAGGGCACCGACGGTTCCAATGTGCATTTGGGTGGCCCGGCGACGATCACTGGCTATTTCGGTGGCGTCGGCCAGCCCAATCACTACCCATTGAAATGGCTGGATGAGTTTCTATATTACTATACGAATTACGGCGTACGTCAGGTTCTTAACATTAACCCAGGTACGGTATTGCTGGGATACTTCTTATACCGCATCGGGGTTAACATCGAATTCAAGATATCGGTCTTCATGGGGAACGATAATCCATATGCAGGCTTGTGGACGCTAATCGGGGCAAAATTATTCTCACGTGATGATGGTACCTCCCCATTGATCGGTTTTAATTGGAGCAATTCAGTTAATAACGAAACCCTCGAAATCACCGCCCAGTTCAGGAAGGATTTCGGGTTTGAAGATGTTGTCAGGTTTGAGCACCATATCACGGAAACCTGGAAAAGTATCGTTCGCCAGCCATACAATCGGCGTGACGAGCTGGTCCAGCTCGCTGATCATGTGGCCAATATCTCCGCCAAACACGAAGGTGGCGACCCGGAGGTTGACCAGGCACGCCCGCATCCATCCGATATCTTGGATTATTTCCGTGATAAGAGCGAAGTCATCGAATCGGGTGACTGGGAAAATCTAAAGACCAATTTCATTGATAAATTTGATGCTGCGAATCGTACGGCCTATGCCCTAACTCAGCACGGTTTATCCTTTGTAGCCGCCCAGAACCTTCATAAATAAGGAGACCCATGATTCCTAAGCAAATGGAGGCTTTTCTTAAAGCCCGTATTCCAGAGCAAACCTGGAAGAGCCGACTGATCTGTGAAGACGGTAAATGTTTCATCGATTTTGGTCCACTGGATGTCGACCGCCTAGGCAGGCTTGGCATCGAGGTGGATAGCCTGGGGCCTAAAGTACTGGCATGTGTGTGGGATGATGAAACTCCACTGGAAGTGGGTGGTTACCTGGTCGTCGATAACCTGGCTATGGGCCGGCCATCGATGGGTGGAATCCGTATGCTACCCGACCTGACCCCTAGCACCATCCACAATTTAGCCAGGGGTATGACGTTAAAAAATGCCGCGGCCGACCTTCCCTATGGGGGTGGAAAAGCCGGCATCATTGCTGACCCTGACATGCCGATCGAGATCCACCAGGAAATTGTCAGGCGATTCGCAGGGTTGATCTACCGCTATCGAGATATTTATCTGCCAGGGCCGGATGTGGGCACCAACGATGCCGACATGAAAATCATCGCCACAATGAATGGGCTGGATAATGCCCTTTCAAAGCCTGTTGAGATGGGCGGAAATCGTATCGATCAGCTCGGCGCAGCGGGTGGAGGTCTGGCTATCGCCCTTGAAGCATTGCTCGAGGAGCTACCTCGCTTACGCAACCTGCCGCAATTCGCCAATAAAACCATCCCCGATCGAAGTGATATCACCATTATGTTGCAGGGTTTTGGAGCTGTAGGGGCCCACGGAGCACGCTACATCAAACAGCGCATCCCTGAAGCGCATATTGTCGGTATCAGCGACATCTCAGGATATTTATACGACTTGAATGGATTACCCATCGAGCGCTTATTCAATGATTGGAAGGAAAAAGGAGTCGTCACCAAGGGGTATTACCAAGAAAAGCTGAGCAATCTTCCGCTTGGAAAATTCACTACCAAATTCTCCAGTTTTCCTGAGGACTTATTGCGGGAATCTGCTTTTTGTTTCATCCCCGCTGCTCCGGTGTCGAACTACCTTGATATCAACGATGTATCCAAACCATCCATGACGACTGACCGGATGGGTACCTGGGGCTTGATCATCGAAGGTGCCAACACGTATTCACCCGATCCAGATCGCAAATATGCCCGCTCACTGATGGAACGGGAAGTCTATCGTAACAAAGGTGTGCTAATTGTCACTGATTACCTGGTTAACTCTGGCGGTGTCATCTTTGCTTCCCAGGAAACACTAATCAAGACACCTAACCATCTACGCATCCCTGATCAGCTGCTGGGTGATTTCGAAGGGGTGAATAGCTGGCTTGAACAGCATGCTCAAGACTTTGGAGAGCTAGCTGAAAAAAGACTCAAAGCAGCAGAAACAGCCCGCGATGAGGTTATCAGGTGCAATATGCACGAGCTGGTTGATTTATTAATCTTGGATCCGGATCTCCTGCCTTGCGAAGCTGCTGAAAGCATCAGTATCAGGCGCATCACTTCCAAGGAGAAGGATCGAAAAGCATCCGATATCATGGCATCCATCATCACGATCCCTTCATCAGCCACCCTGCAGGAAGCGGCCAAATTACTGGTCGAAACTGGTTGCCCAATTCTGGCGGTCGTGAATCCACGTGATGAATTGATCGGAGTATTATCCAATTGGGATATCACCAGGGCAGCTTCACGCGGCTCGATAGAAATGACGCTTCTCGAACAGGTCATGACCAAACAAGTGATCACTGCCAGGCCCGATGATGCCATTCTGGACCTGGTTCGCAAGCTTGAGTATCACGAGATATCTGCCATGCCCATCGTGGATGGGAAAAAAGTCCTGGGCATGGTCAGTACCGACATCCTGGCGAGCCGCTCGCTCTACCGTTTGCTACAATCCCAGCAGGATTGATCAAGCGAGTTATCCTGCATAAAAGACCTCTCCTGCAGTTCTACGGAGAGGTTTTTTCACTTGACAACTAGTACATTTGTTCTATAATATATACGTGGAGACTTATGAGAAATTAAAACTGGTTAGCGCACAGATGCACCTGGAATCTGCTGAAGACACCAGCTGTATCCAGGTCCCTAGTCGCAAGCAGGATAAAATCTCCGTCAGTGATGCGGTCTTGCCGAGTGGTAAGCGGATCTCATTGTTGAAGTCCCAGCTCTCCACAGTGTGTGAGCGGGACTGTAACTACTGCCCCTTCCGCTCTGGGCGCGATTTTCAGCGTGCATCCTTCCAACCAGAGGAATTCGCAAAAATATTCTTATCCCTCTATCAGGCGCATATCGCTGAAGGGATATTCCTGAGCTCGGGAATATTCAATAATGGATCTTTCACACAGGACTATCTGCTGGATACAGCGGATATCCTGCGGAACAAACTGCATTTTAAGGGTTATGTCCACCTAAAAATCATGCCCGGGGCTGAATATGCCCAGGTAGAACGCGCCATGCAGCTGGCTGACCGGGTATCCATAAATCTCGAAGCACCGACCACAGCTACACTACAAAAGCTTGCTCCAGGTAAACGATTCACCGAAGAATTAGTCCAACCGTTAAAATGGATCCAACAAATCCGGCAGACACAATCACCCTATCATGGATGGGATCATCGCTGGCCTTCTTCAGTCACCCAGTTCGTAGTCAGTGCAGTCGGAGAGACCGACGTAGAGCTCTTAGCAACCACGGAATACCTCTATAGCCAGCTCAAATTAAAGCGTACGTACTACTCAACATTCAATCCTATCCCCGATACACCGCTTGAAAATGTGCCGCCTGGCTCCCCACATCGTGAATTCCGCTTGTATGAAGCTTCTTTCTTGCTGCGCGATTATGGATTCGGCCTTGAAGACCTTCCATTTGATCGAAATGGGCACTTGCCCCTAGATATCGACCCAAAGACCGCCTGGGCCAAAGAAAACCTGGTGTCGACCCCCGTTGAGATCAATGGGGCAGAAAAATATGAGCTGTTGCGTATACCAGGCATTGGACCGAAAACCGCAGACGCAATCCTGACCGCGCGTAGGATGGGTAAAATAACCAACCCCGAAATGCTACCCGCCTTCGGTGTAAATATGAAGAAGGCGGCTCAATACATTTCAGTTAATGGCAAAAACCCTGCCAGACAAATCTCTTTCCTATAAAACACTTGACTCCCTTGTTTTTTTTAATCGGATACTCTATACTCAGATACCATGTTACGCATTGGTATCGATATTGGCGGCACTTTCACTGATTTCATCGTGTACGAGCCCGAGAGTGGAAATATCCGTACGTTTAAACTCCCGTCTGATCCCTCCGACCCGGCCAAATCTGTCCTTGATGGATTAAAACAAATTACTTCACATGGCGCTTTGCATGTTATTCATGGCTCAACCGTGGCAACCAATGCCCTACTGGAAGGAAAAGGTGCTCGAACAGCCCTGATCACCACCCAGGGTTTCAATGACATCCTACAGATCGGCCGGCAAAACCGCCCCAGCTTATACGATTGGAATGTTCCTCCGACTTCACCGCTTGTACCTTCAGACTTGAGATTTGAAGTTAGGGAACGAGTTGATCATCTTGGTAATGTTCTCATCCCCTTCGACCCAACCCAGCTGGAAGCAATCGCCCAACAGCTATCCCAATCACACATTGAGTCAGTCGCCATTTGCCTGTTATTCAGCTTTTTACATCCTCAGCATGAGCAAATGATAGTAGAAAAACTCAGCGGGTATGCTTTTCCCGTTTATTTGTCAAGTGATATATTGCCAGAGTATCGGGAATATGAACGAATGAGCACCACGGTAATTAATGCATATGTCTCTCCAATTCTTGATAGGTATCTCTCCAAATTAGCGTCTTCATTGGGCGATGTACACGTTGATATCATGCAATCCAATGGGGGGATGATCAGCCTGCCAGAAGCACGCAGAAATGGTGCCCGGTGTATCCTATCTGGCCCAGCCGGGGGGATTTCAGGTGCAATGAACATCACTGAGAGTATCGTGTCACGTGATGCCTCGCAGTCAAGTCAGATTACACCAAAAGTGATCACCTTTGACATGGGTGGGACATCCACAGACGTATCGTTGATTAATGGTCATCCCTCCTTCACAACCGAAGCAGTCGTGGGAGGTTATCCGATTCGATTACCTCTGCTTGACATCCACACGATTGGTGCCGGTGGAGGCTCGATCGCCTATATTGATTCAGGCGGTTCTCTACGGGTGGGTCCGCAAAGTACAGGTGCGATTCCTGGCCCAGCGTGTTATGGTATGGGGGATTCCCCCACGGTCACCGATGCAAACTTAGTTTTAGGTCGCCTGCTCCCCGAATATTTTCTGGGTGGAAAAATGCACATAGACGCTGGCCGATCATGGCTCGCCATGGAAAAACTGGGTGTTCGCATGCAGCGGACAGCAATTCAAGCTGCCAGGGGTGTCATTGAGGTGGTTAACGCCCAGATGGAGAGAGCATTGCGGGTCATCTCTATTGAACGTGGCCACGATCCGCGCGATTTCTTCCTTTTTTCTTTTGGCGGAGCTGGCGGGTTACATGCTGTCGCGTTAGCCCGTCAGATGGATATCCCTAAGGTGGTTATCTCCCGGTACGCTTCTACATTATCAGCCTATGGCATGCTCGCCTCTGACGTGGTCAAGGATTACGTGAAGACGATAATGCTGCCTGGCACGACCGATATGTCCATATTGGATGATCAATTCGAGCCGTTAATTGATAAAGGGATATCAGAAATGGCGAGAGAAGGAATAGCAGCGAACGAAATTGAGATCCAACCTAGTTTGGATGTCCGCTATGTGGGGCAATCCTACGAGCTAAATATAGCGTATTCCAAGGACTTCCTGGCTGCGTTCACCCAAGCCCACGATAGCGCGTATGGCTATTCTTATACTGGCAAAGAAACTGAAATTGTAAATCTGCGCCTGTGTGCTATCGGAAAAGTCCCCCGCATCCAGTTACCCAAACGCCCAACTAGGTTCCCATCCGAGGTACCTGCCCCGCTACGATCCATGCAGGTCGAGTTATCCAAAGGTTCAGAATTGATTCCTGTATATCAATATGATGATCTATTCCCTGGAACGGCACTATCTGGTCCTGCATTAATCGTTTCAGCAGATACAACCATATTCATGGATAATAATGATAAGCTGGAAGTCGATGAATTTGATAATCTTATCATTGATGTTTTTTTCAAACCCAAGCTATCCAACCAATTACTCAAGTGATTAATAGTTATAAGGTAAACCGATCATGTCATCCCATCCACTACGAATATTCGCGGGTTCATCGCACCAGGCATTAGCTCACGAAGTCACCGATCTCCTGGGTGTTCCACTGGGTAACTCAACCACCCGAATCTTTCCCGATTCAGAGATATTTGTAAATATTGATGAGGTCGTCAGGGACCAGGACATATTTTTCATCCAGACTTGTTCCATGCCGGTCAATGATCGCCTCATGGAACTTTTGTTATACCTGGATGCTTTTCGCCGGGCGAGTGCCCACTCCATCAGCGTGGTGATCCCTTATTTCCCGTATGCCCGCCAGGATCGTATGTCCCATGGGCGAGAAGCCATCAGCGCCAGGGTCGTGGCGAATTTACTTGAAAAACAAGGCGCTTCAAGGGTAATTTTCTTTGACATCCACAACCCAGCCATTCAAGGTTTCTTCAACATCCCGGTCGATCCGTTGTCAGCCATATCTCTCCTGGCGAATTACTACCGTAAACCCGAATACCGCAATTCTGTAATCGTCAGCCCGGATGTTGGGCGGGCCAGCCTGGCAGGTAAATATGCAGGGTTGCTTGATCTACCGCTGGTCATCATGCATAAACGCAGATCCAGCCCCTTGGAAGTTAAAACCACGCACATCGTTGGCGATATCACCGGCCGCAGGCCAATCATCGTGGATGACCTGATCGCTGGCGGTAGCGTTCTCAAGCAATTGGATGACCTTTACCAGCATGGAGCCCAGGGAAAGGCTTGCCTGGCAATCACTCACCCGGTGCTTCTGCCAACTGCCCTTAAAAGACTGGACGAAGATGATCGGATCGAGAAACTAGTGGTCACCAATACCATACCAGTCCCTAAAGAAAAACTCCATCCGAAGCTGGAGGTAATTTCCATTGCGCCTCTGCTCGCAGAGATTATTAATCGTATTTATGGTGGTATCAGCATTTCAGAGAAAATGATCTTGTCATAGTGCCTATGCGCAATTCACAGAATTATTATCCGTCTGATCCGATCAGGCTCGAAATATATAAATACTTCTTCGCTTCCATTGCCGAGGAGATGGGCGCGGTGCTGCGTAAAGCCAGTTTTTCTCCTAATATCAAAGAACGGCGTGATTTTTCCTGCGCAGTTTTCGATCAGCATGGCAATATGATCGCCCAGGCAGCCCATATCCCTGTCCATCTGGGTTCCATGCCCATGTCGGTCCAATCTGCCGTCCAAAAATTCTCCGCTTCAGGTGAGAGGCTTAGCCCAGGCGACACGATCATCGTGAATGATCCCTTCCTTGGGGGAACCCATTTGCCAGATATCACCCTGGTCAGTCCTTTATTTTTTGATACCGGCATTACAGCGGATGACATGAAACCTGTCGCCTATGTTGCCAATCGCGCCCACCATGCTGATATCGGTGGTATTTCGCCGGGTTCGATGCCGATCGCGCGCGAGATTTTCCAGGAAGGGTTGATCATCCCTCCGGTAAAGTTTGTCACAGGTGGCACGCTTAACCAGGGCATACTTGACTTGATACTCGCTAATGTACGTACCCCCGAAGAGCGTAGCGGTGACCTAAAAGCCCAGATTGGCGCGAATCAGCGGGGTATCACCCGTTTGACTGATCTTATTCAACGCTACGGTCTGCAGGAAGTATCCCTGTACATGCAGGAATTGCTAGACTATACCGAGCACATGACGCGCCGTCTGATTGCTGAAATCCCTGATGGGAAATACACGTTTTCTGATAATCTCGATGATAACGGGGTTACCGAGCAGAAAGTCCGCATCCAAGTTTCGATAAAAATTGAAGGAGAAAACGCAGAAGTCGACTTTACAGGTTCTGCTGAGCAACAGCCCGGCAGTATCAACGCAGTGTACGCCATCACATTGTCAGCAGTCAACTACGTTTTCCGTTCCCTGATCGGCCTCGATGTCCCGAATAATAGTGGCTGCCTGGTACCTATCAAGATCATCGCTCCACAAGGCACCGTCGTGAATGCCTTGCATCCTGCTCCAGTGGCAGGCGGTAACGTGGAGACGTCGCAACGCATCGTGGATGTGCTCCTTGGAGCCTTCGCCCAGGCATGCCCTGAGCGCATCCCTGCCGCCTCCCAAGGCACGATGAACAATGTGATGATCGGCGGATGGGATATTGAAAGGAAGCGATACTTCACCTATTACGAGACGATCGGCGGTGGAACGGGTGCCAGCCCACAGCAGGATGGTTTTTCGGCTGTCCATAGCCACATGACTAATACATTAAACACTCCCATTGAAGCCCTGGAATATGCATATCCGCTTCAGGTCACACGTTATGCGATTCACAACACCAGCGGTGGAGAAGGGATCCATCGCGGGGGCGATGGAATCATCCGTGAAATCAAGGTATTATGCGATGCACAGCTCACTCTGTTATCGGAGCGCCGCGTCACCCAACCGTATGGTCTCTCGGGTGGAGAACCAGGGCAAGCTGGAGAAAATCAGCTTATCCACGAGGGTCAAGTAACCCACCTACCCGGTAAAGGCAACTTTTATCTCTCAAAAGGTGATATTCTGAGTATTAGCACTCCGGGTGGTGGAGGCTTTGGACCTAAAAAATGACCGGTGTTAATATCTTGAGCATCGTGGTGGCGATCTTGCCGGTGATCATCATCTTCTTACTCCTGGCAGTCCGTCGTACACCGGCAGACCTGGCTGGCCTGATCGGTTGGGGTGTAACCGTCCTGATCGCCTGGCTATATTTTAAAACCTCATTAAATGTTCTCTTGTTATCCAGCTTGGCGGGTATTATTGCTTCTTTACCCATTGCCCTGGTTGTGGCAACCTCAATTTTCCAGGTAACTGTCATGCAAGAGACTGGAGCCATTGCCCGGTTAGTTGCATTGTTAAAAACCGTATCGCCAGGCGACAAAATTGTACAGATCATGCTGATCAACGTTGGCTTCGGCACAATGCTCACAGCACTTGGAGCTGTCCCGGTTTCAATCCTACCCCCGATCATGCTCTCCCTGGGATATTCGTCTTTTATTGCCATCGCTCTGCCCGCCATTGGCTATGATGCGTTGACCACCTATGCCCTGCTGGGTGTGCCTGTGGTTGTGTTTGCCAATACTGTGGGATTGCCCGTGAATGAGGTTGGGATGTATTTCGCCCGCTTCATACCCGTGATCAGCACATGCATTGCCTTGGGGATGTTATGGATCATCGGCGGTTGGAAGATGGTATGGAAAGGCATAATCCCAGCTCTCATCTCAGGCCTGGTGGCTGGGTTCATCTGTGTGTGGATGAATAAGATAGGCTTGATTACCGTTACTGGGATTGCTGCTGGCTGTGGGGTGGTGATAGCCATGCTGCTTTACCTCACCCTACGGAGAAAACCTTTATTGGATAGCAACATCATGGACGATGCCGATCGAACTGCGGCTCAAAAGATGACCTTATGGGCGGCAATTTCCCCATGGATCATCCTTACCGTCGCTTCTCTCCTAGTCAATGCCCCATTTCTGCCATTCTTCAACCTGACATTCAGCCGCTTATCCATACCCCTGGTCATCATCCCTGGTGCACCCGAGAAGATTCGTTTCTTCTGGCAAGCCTATTTCTGGATTTTCGTCAGCACAATGCTGGCTTTACCTTTCTTAAAGGCATCAAGAACGAATATCAAGGCAAGCCTGCAGAAATGGCTGAAACGGGCCCCAAGACCGGTTTTCTCCGCTGCCATCTTCTTTGCCATCGCATATCTTTATAATCAGAGCGGTAAAAATGCAAGCTGGGAGCTGCTACAACCAGGGCTCAACATGGTTGCCTTGCTGGCAAATGCATCGGCAGATGGGTTTGGTCATCTTTACCCGATCGTGGCACCATTTTTAGGTTTGCTGGGCGGATTTATCAGTGGATCTGAGACATCTGCAATTGCTATGCTGACAAACCTGCATCTCTCCACTGCTGAGAAGATTGGTGCTGCGGGGCTGATCATCGCCGCTGCAAGCGGAATCGGTGCCGGGCTAGCCAGCGTTATATCGCCAGCCAAGCTTCAAAATGCTGCCGCCAGCATCGACCGTATCGGCGAAGAGACCTCGGTGATACGGATCACGGTGGTTATTTCGATGGCCATCACCGCTATTGTGGCTTTAATGGCTTTGGTCTGGGCTTACTAACTTTTTGTATGAACCAATCCAGGGTGTTCCCAGGCGGTTTTGCTGTGCCACCTTTACTGTGCTCAGCTTCTCTGTTACCTGGGCGGTTATTTTTGCAACGGTAGCCCAATCTTCATCTACAATGGCTTGTTTCATACTCTTCCCCCAATGATCTGCCCAAGTCCATTCCATGCGGTAGCGGTCTGCCTTGACCCAATAACCACGTTTTTCCCAGGCTGCTACCGATGTTTCAATCGTCTCACTAATCGCCACCAGTGAGAGGCTAATATAGGCAAGTAAATCCAGGGTCGTGCTGTCGAGATCGTTTTGTTCGGCCAGCTTGCGGATGGCCAGTGTAATCCCTTTTTCAAGGAGTTGCCTGTCTTTACCAGCACTACCCGTGTTAATCAAACGGCTCAATGGAAGCTCCTCATTCGAACTATTAATATATTGATAGAAATATCGCATGATTATATCTGATTTATTGACGTGCGCATCTCTCTCGCTTATAATCCCCACCCGCGGGGAAGTGCTGGAATTGGCAGACAGGCATGACTTAGGATCATGTGCCGCAAGGCGTGCGGGTTCAAGTCCCGCCTTCCCCATAAAGTATCTTACCCATGCCATGCTACGGGGTATATCAAAGGAATAATGATTTGAAAATCGAACAACTACCTATTGAAAATCATCAAGTAAAGCTGACTGTCGAGGTCGAACCATCCCAGCTCGAGGAAGCCAAGCATCGCGCTGCCCGCCACATTGCCCAGCACAAGAAAATCCCTGGTTTTCGTCCAGGTAAAGCGCCGTATCCAATCATTGTGCGTACGGTTGGTGAGGAGGCTATCTTGGAAGAAGCGCTGGATATCCTGGTAAAAGACATCTATCCTAAAATCATTGAAGAAGCCAAAATCAATCCTTATGGACCAGGGTCGCTCGAAAATATGCTCAAGCTCGACCCTCCGACCTTTGAGTTTGTTGTCCCGCTTGAACCTCAGGTAACCCTGGGTGATTACAAGAAAATTCGTCTCCCCTACAAGCTTAAATCTATCACCAAAAAGGACATAAATAAGGTCCTGGATGACTTGCGTGATCGCCAGGTGGTGTTGGAACCCTCCGATCAACCAGCCAGGGAAGGCGACCAGGTTTATGTCCGTCTTAATATCACCCGTAAAAATCCTGCACAGGGTGAGATGCCATCCCTGGTCAATGACCGACGATTGCCGGTGGTTATTGCTTCCGAAAAGTCTCCCGATAAAAATGAGTGGCCTTACCCCGGTTTCTCTCGCAAGTTGCTTGGTATGGCAGGCAGTGAAGAGCAGCGTTTCGAATACGCTTATCCGGAGGATGCTGAGTTCAAGGACCTGCGCGGTAAAGAAGTGGAAGTTCACGTAGTTGTGGAAGAGATCAAGAAGCGCCACCTGCCTGAGCTGACCGATGAATTTGCCCAATCCATTGGTGAACAATATGCGACCATGGATGCTCTCATTGAAGACATCCGCAAGTCACTCGAGAAGCAAGCCAAGGATGAATACGACAACACCTATAACGATAAAATTATGAAGGAGATCCTCAAGGAGGCGGTGATTAAGTATCCGCCTCAGATGCTGGAACGTGAAGTCGATATGTTTATCCACCAGCTGGAAGATCGCCTTGCACAACAAAAGCTAGATATGGAAACTTATCTCAAGATGCGCAAGATGGATGCAGCTGCTTTGCGTGAAGAGACCAAACCATTGGCTGAGGACCGTCTGAAACGCACATTAGTGTTGCTGGAGATCTCCAAACAAGAAAACATCAAAGTCGAAAATGCTGAATTAGAAAGCGAGTCGATGCGTACCCTGGATGAGCTTGGGCGGATGATGCCTCCGGACAAAGCCAAAAAGACCCTGACCAACGAGTTTGTGCGTGGAATGATTGGGAACATCGGCGCTGATCTGTTGGTTCAACACACCTGGGCATATTTACAATCGGTAGCTCGGGGTGAAGAGGAAGAACAGCAACCTGAACCCGCTGCAGTAGATGCAAGCGAAGCACCGACCATACCTGAAGAAACTGAAAAACCAAAAAAGAAAAGAACAACTAAAAAGGTGGAAAAGAATGAACCTGAATGATCCTTTATCTCTCGTCCCGATGGTGATCGAAACCAGCGGAAGAGGTGAACGTGCTTATGATATTTTTTCGCTGTTGCTCAAGAATCGCATTGTATTCCTGGGCACACCTATTAATGACCAGATCGCCAATCTTACGGTCGCACAGCTTTTATTCCTGAACCAGGAAGACCGTGATGCCCCTATTTCAATGTACATCAATTCCCCGGGCGGTCAGGTTTATGCCGGATTGGCAATTTACGACACCATGCAAATGATCACGAATCCGATCAGCACTGTGGCAGTTGGTGTGACAGCCTCCTTTGGCACTGTCCTTCTCACTGCGGGGACGAAAGGACAGCGTTATGCCTTGCCTCACGCAACGATCCACATCCATCAACCCCTGGGTGGTGTGCAAGGCCAGGCAACGGATATCGAGATTGAAGCGCGCGAGATCTTGCGCCTGAAAACACGCCTCAACCAAATCCTGGCCAACCATACCGGACAGACCGTGGAAACTATCGAAAAGGATACTGACCGAAATTTCTATATGGATGCCAAAGGTGCAGTTGATTATGGTCTGGTTGATAAGGTTCTGGAATCGCCTGCCGAGAAGGTCGAGAAAAAGTAGACGATTTCCAAGATATTTTTGGCTATACGAATATCATTAAGATAATTTATGGGATGTACCCGGATCAGCGGTTCCTCGATCAATCCGGGTGCATCCTTTTATAATAAAGTGCCTCAGATATATAAAGTTATGCAGACTGTGATCAATCGTAGTATGGTACAAGGTATGATCCTCGACATGGACGGTGTCTTATGGCGCGGCGATCAAGCCATCGGAGACTTGCAGCGGATTTTCGAGATTATCGACAATATCGGCTGGAAGGTTACCTTTGCCACCAATAATGCCACCCGCAATGTCCAGCAATACATCGATGGATTGGCGTCTTTCCATGTTCGTGCGCAGCCGTGGCAGGTGATTACTTCTGCCACAGCTGTCACTCACACTCTCACTTCCAGGTTTCAAGGTGGTGGTGCAGTCCATATCGTTGGCGAGCAAGGCGTGATTGAAGCTTGTGCCGAGCATGGCTTTTACCAAGCCGATACAGATGTGAAAGCTGTTATCGTCGGTTTTGATCGCAACCTGACCTATGAAAAATTGCGTAAAGCGACCCTGCTCATCCGTTCAGGGGTGCTGTACATAGGCACTAACCCAGATCTGACATTTCCAACCCCCGAGGGGTTGATCCCGGGTGCGGGATCAATCCTTGCAGCAGTCACGGCTGCTACAGGCATCCAACCAGTTGTGGTCGGGAAACCCGAGCCGTTGATGTACCAGATCGCCCTCGAGCGCATGGCTATCCCCGCCGCCAATGTGCTGGTAGTGGGCGATAGGCCTGAAACCGACATTGCCTGCGCCCAGCAAATGGGCTGCCTGACCGCCCTTGTTCTTTCAGGTGTCACCAACGCCGCGCAGGCAGCAGCCTGGCAGCCGGTGCCAGATATCATCACTGCTGACCTGGTAAGTGTTATCCAGATGTTCTCTGGTGAAAGTTAGCGATATTCGCGAATCTATCGCATGCAGTAAACGAGTATGAGTTCCAACATATACGACATGAATTATGAAGAACTGGAAGCACAGCTTACCCAATGGGGTGAGCCTGCCTA
This sequence comes from Anaerolineales bacterium, assembly GCA_003105035.1. Taxonomy (NCBI): domain Bacteria; kingdom Bacillati; phylum Chloroflexota; class Anaerolineae; order Anaerolineales; species Anaerolineales bacterium. The sequence goes on from PQAL01000036.1 coordinate 23,934, forward strand.
CCGTGCCAGGCAAGTGTGGGATGGACTTTACCAGCAGCTGTACAGCACTCCGGACCAATTCACCAGCCTGTCGAAAGCTTTTCGGCAGGCACTCACGGAGAATTTTTCGAGTTCAACCGAAAGTACCCAACCTGCCCTGACTGCCCTCCATCCAGTAAAAAAGCTGGTCGCTTCAGATGGTGAAACGGTCAAGACCTTGTTCAACCTGCACGATCACCGCCAGGTGGAAGCCGTATTGATGCGTTATGAGAAACGTCGTACTTTGTGCATCTCCACCCAGGCTGGTTGTGCCATGGGATGTGTCTTCTGTGCCACCGGTCAGATGGGTTTTAAGCGTGACTTATCCAGTGGTGAGATCGTGGAACAGGTCTTGTTTTATGCCCGCCAGCTTGCCCAAGACCATGAACAGGTAACCAATATTGTGGTGATGGGTATGGGAGAGCCATTTCACAATTATGAAGCTACAATGCAGGCTATCCACACACTGAATGACCCACACGGATTTAACCTAGGCGCACGCCGCTTTACAATCTCTACCGTGGGTCTAATACCTGGCATCCAGCGCTTCACTGCAGAGCATTCGCAGGTTAACCTGGCGATTTCCCTGCATGCTGCGGATGATGACCTACGTTCTCAGCTATTGCCGATTAACCATAAATATCCCCTAGACAGGTTATTTGCAGCTTGCCTGGAGTATGTGCAAACCACTCACCGCCGTTTGTCTTTTGAATGGGCACTCATCCAGGGGGTGAATGACACGCCCGAGCAGGCCCGCTTATTAGCCCACAGGCTGATAAATTTGCGAGTTAAGGGATCCAGCTTGTGCCATGTGAACCTGATCCCGCTCAACCCCACGGGGAAATACTCAGGCCACGCATCACCCCATTCGAGTGCCGTGGCTTTCAAGCAGGTTCTTGATGAAGCCGGGATTGCCTGCACCATCCGTCTGCGCCGCGGCGTTGAGATCCAGGCTGGTTGCGGCCAGCTGGCGTCTAATTTAGCTAATTAAGTATATTAACACCTTAACCGATTGATCTATATAAGCTGAGCAAGTTGGACACGAATACTTCCTGCTATGGTTCTACAGGAAAATTAGTATCTACGTAGCAGGTAGTGGATCATTTAGCTTGTCGATATTATTCGGTCAGCTCAAACTCCAGATGGAGCACTCGTATCCAAACCCCCATTTCTCTGCATGTGTTTTGTAATTGCATGCCTTGAGGGGTTTTTAATAATAAGTCGGTAGTGGCAATTACCCCACTGACCTGTTTATCAAGGATATGCTGCTCGAGCTTGGATAGGTCTCCCAGGATATTCACTCCGTGAATATTGCTGCCCCATTTTAAAGAGTCGTCGTCCAGAAACCCTACCACGGAGTACCCGATCTCTGGGTTCCTCTCAATCCAGCGCAGAGCAATCTCTCCGGCATCTTCAGCTCCATACAGCAGCACATTTTCACTCCGCTTGTCGCTGATTTTCCGGCTATAAAAACGGTCCAGGATCAGGAATGATGATCGTGATGCAGAGAGACCGAGTAGCAGATAGAGCGTGTAGAGTAAGAACACATCACCTGTAAAAGGTTGATTTGGGATGATGAAGCGAATCATTCCCCAGGATACCCCCCCTGAAACGAATGCTGCGCCTGCATAACGCATCAGGTCGTTTACACCGATATAACGCCACATACCACGGTATACCCGGAAAAGGTAGAAAGCTCCGTATGTGACACCTAGAACGATCGGCCACGAGACAAGGAATAGGCCCATGCTGGTGGTGGTCATATTGAGCCCAAAGCGCGTCCAGAAGGCCAGGTAGTAAGTCACCCCAATTAATAAAAGATCGAACACAAGCTCAAATATCCGCCGCTTGAAGGTTAGGTTTATGATCAGGCGTGTAATGCCACTGGGTGCTTCCTGCTCGGAGGCAACGACTTTGATCCTCGCCAGGTAAGCCACAAATAACGAGAGTACGATTAATAAGATAGGGATGAGCACCAGGCTCAGGTCATAATCAAGTGCATCCAATCCAATCGACGCCAGCCCTGAAACGATGGCAATTGCATACAGCACCAATACTGCCTGACGTTCCGATAGGCCAAAAGCCACCAGCCTATGTGAAGTGTGATCTTTTCCACCTTCAGCTGGTGATTGCCCTCTCAGGATGCGCGTGATGGTGACCAGCGCAGTATCCAGGATTGGCAGCAGGAATACCAGGGTTGGAACGCCGATAATGGCAAAGATATTTGACGCCTGTGTTCGCCGAGCGATAGCCAAGGCCGCCAGGGTGAAGCCCAGGAACATGCTCCCGCTGTCACCCATAAAAATCTTGGCTGGTGGGAAATTAAATACCAGAAAACCGATGATGCTCCCAGCTAATGCCAACGATAAAATCAGCAAATCGTTATAACCTGAACGCCAAAAAAAGATCGCCAGGAAACCAGTGGTGATCAACGCCACACCACCCGCCAGACCATCCATATTATCCAGCAGGTTTATGGCATTGGTGATCCCCACCAACCAGAAGAAAGTCAGAAAAATATTAGCTATCGGCCAGCGGAAGAATTCGATCGTGACATTACCGAAAAAGATGACAACGGTCGCAGCTAAGATTTGAAATGCCAGCTTCAATGGGGGGCGGATATGCATGAAATCGTCGTACAAGCCGATACCGAACATGATCAAGACGGATACGAGGATGCTCCACCTTTGGGCAAGCATGATTCGCTCGCCCAGAATGACCATAACTGCTAATAAAGTAATGACAAATGCCCCGAATATCGCGATGCCACCCAGGGTTGGTGTCGGTTTCCTATGCCAGCGGTCTGCACGTGGTATCGCCACCTTGCCTGTACGGAAGCTGACCCTGCGTACCACAGGCACCAGTATCAGGCTGGCTATCGTGGCAATGATAAGTGGCAGAAATATCTGGTAGCTCAAGGTTTCTTCCGTGCCGATGTTACAGCATCATGGCAGTTGCTGTGTTTGAGTGATGAATGTCTGTATTCGGCTGGTTGCTGATTCAGGGGCTCCAGCGAGGGCTGCCTTGGCATAATATTGGGCATTTACCCTATCCCCAATTTGATAGTAGAGCTTAGCGAGAGATTCCTGCACCTTCCACAGGTCACTTGCGCTTAATCCGCTTGTGATAGACTGCTCCAATACATCAATGGCCTGCTGGATCTGGTTCCGGTCAATATTCATCGGATCCAGACTGGCCCTTTGTAAGTAGACATTGCTCAATGATATCAGGTAGCTGGCTTTAGAATTTGTGTCAGTATATTTCGTGACTGTTGCAGCGGTCTTGTAGTAATCTTCTGCCTGCTGGAGGGCTTCTAACTTAACACTACTATCCGTAGCTGCGCTGGCTATGCGCATATAATAATCGCCCAGCAAGCCCTGAGTGAAATTGTACCTCTGGTCCAATGATTGAGCGCGCTGCAGGCGTTCTAATGCTTGCTCTGGCTGTCCCAGGAGCTGCATAGCCAGAACCGCCCACTCATCCCACAATGTGGAGTTGTTCGGGCTTAGCTCAACCGCGGTCGAGTAATACTGTGAAGCTTTTTCAGCTCGTTGCGTACGGTCTTCTGCATTGGTAGCTTTTCCAGCCCACCAAGTGTACAAGCGGGCCAGGTTTGCTGTGTGGTCAGTATTTAATGGGTTGATCTTCTGGGCATCTTTCAGGTCACTTTCAGCTTCTTGAATAAGCTTGTCCTGTTCCGTGACGGCCTCGGTGATCTTGGCTGTCTCCAGGTAGCTTCTACCTAAAAATAGATAATAATGATCTTCCTTTGGCGCTTGTTTGAGAGCATTTTGATAGAGGAACGTTGCCACCTGCCATTGCCCATTTTTGGTGAAAGGCTCAGCCATTTTAAACGTAATATCAGCCTGGATAACATTAAGATTCGAGAAATTGACAGAAACGAGTAGCAAAATTACCAAGATCGGGGCAATGATCACACCAATATATGATGGTGATATGCTGCGTGCAGGCCATTCATCCGGCATCAGATAAGCCAGCACGGCTAGTAATAATAGTACATATATATAATACTTAGTCAGTAAACCTCCGATGCTGGCTACCTGTGTATTCACGTCATTCACGTTTTGAGGTGTAAAACTCGCCAGTGTGGCTAAGCTAATGCTGTGCCACATCCAGAACAACACACCAATACCAAGCGAGATCACCATCATTACTCCAAAGGCCTTTAGCCATTCTCTATCATCCGGTTTTCCTCCCGCTTCTGCAGCAAAGAGCAGAGAGCCAAGCAACCAGGTAAATAATAAAAGGACAATGATACCTAACGATATGGCGTTTTCCTTACTCTCGAGACGAGTCAGGGAAGTCGTCAGTATAGAAATGAATGATGTGTAATGTGCTGAATTAGTGATGTAGTCAAAACCAAGCGTTGCCAGGATTAATCCAACGATGACCGCCCCGATCAAAACATTCCTGTACCAATCGGGTCGATCACCAATCGCCCAGCGTTTCGTTCGGTCAGCCTTTCGTGACTGTCTTGCCGAAGAGCGCTCTTTCTTGCGTCCTGGTACATTGATTTTTTGCTCGGTGATGATTGTGCTTTCGATTTTATCAAGGTCAGCCACCACCATTTTCGGTAACACAAAGCCGGTGACGATAATGACCCCCGCGAAGATCCAAAACAGCGTACGCGTGGCAACGATGGCTATTCCAAAATTGATCTCAACAAAATGGCCAATGATAGCTGAGAATAGGACGATCAACAAGGGATAATAAGGGTTCAGGTGAGCTGCGCTGCCAGTTTCAGAAGCGAAAAAGAGAGCATAGATTCCAAGATAAACCACGACCCCTGCGACCATCCCAAATGGTAAACCAACTCCCAGGTATTCGATCCCTTTCAGAATGATCAAGGCAAGCGAGCCGATGATTCCTCCGCCGATCAGGCAGACAAAGAAGGTGATCCGGTTTTTCGATGTGTTTATTAACCCTTGCCATTTAAGCCCGAAGTAGAACACTGAGCTGAAAACAATGAGATATGCCAGCAAGCCCAGGTAGCCGGTGATGACGATGGAATCCCAGGTTTCATTATGCGAGCGATCAGGCGAAGCATTGCGTTTTTCCACCTGCCCTAGCTCTGGTTGGTAGAATTGGTTATATGCAACGTACATGGACTCAGGTCCATAGCCGATCAATGGCCTCAGGAAGTTGAATTTATCTGTGCTGCCATCCGGGAAGACCAATGGTTGGTGCAAACCAACGAGCTTGACGGTTCCCTCCCAGATGTATTGGCGAACCAGGGCACTGTTGCTCTCGGAATTAAGCAAGTTGCCAAATCTGCCAACCGCAGGAGATCTTTTCAAAGTCTCCAGTGGACCCCCATTCATATTAAACACTGCCAGGAAGATCAATCCGGCTACGGCCAGACCGACGACTGTAAAACTCAGCCAACGTGCACGCCAGTAAATGGAATAAAGCAGGAGCAGGAAAAAACCACCCACCAGTAAACCCAGGAGAGGGCCACGGCTACCGCTCATATAGATGGCGATCAGCTGCAGGAATGCAATAATTACATAGATTGTCGCCAGGATAATATGCTTGGATACATGTATCCCTGAGCTATCGGTTTCGCTATCTGACAAGATTGCAGTAAATGACCGGATAGCCCTCCCGATGGTTAGCGGGAACACCATGATGAGGTAAGCCGCAATAAAGATTGAATTTCCCATGTTAGCTGCGATGCGGATCGAAACATTTCCGCCCCATGGGATTGGATCGATGCCATAGTGTTGCAGGAGTCCGTAGAGTGAAATAGGCAGGCTGGCAAAGATAACTGTGGTGACCAACCGGTTGATTTGTTCGTGTTTCCTTAAATTAGCGATTACCGATAGAAATATCACTAGATACGAAAAGGTCGTGTAAGTGCCCTGTAAACGCTGGTAGGAACCAAACAAGCTGATGGATGGTGTAACCGAGAATATGGTTGAGAGCAGATAGATGATTGCCAACCCCGTGACTGGGACAAGCAATGGATATTTGAATAGGTAAATAAATAGCGATTGATCACTCCCCTCCGATTTCCACTTTACCCCGCCTTCTTCAACTAATTTTATAATCCATGTCCCCAGGATTAACAAAGCCAGTGAGCGTAAGATGGCAATTTTATCCGGTTCGAAAATCCTGCTGGAATATATGTTAAAAAAGATTGGGATTACGCTCACCGCTGCCAGCCAGGCAGCCTCCATCACCCCCAGGCAAAACCGACTAAATTTTGTTGGCATGCATTGTCACCTATATTTGAAAATATCGGCTACGATAACACAATTTTAAGAAGTCTGCAATAGCCTATTGACGAGGCTTTTTAGACCAGATAGAATTACCAACATCCTAATTCTAAATGTTTTGGAGCATTAAATGCCATTAAATTTTGCGGTGATCGGCGTTGCAGGCTACATTGCCCCCCGTCACCTGCGGGCCATTCGCGATACTGGCAATCGCCTGATCGCAGCCGTTGACCCCAATGATTCAGTCGGCCTTCTTGACCAATATTCTTTTGATGTACGTTACTTCACTGAAATCGAACGCTTTGACCGTCATCTCGAAAAATTACGGCGTGGCTCCGATACTGACCGTGTGCATTATGTGAGCATCTGCTCTCCTAATTACCTTCACGATGCCCATTGCCGACTGGCTTTGCGAGTACATGCCAATGCCATTTGTGAGAAACCCCTGGTAATCAACCCATGGAATTTGGACGCACTACAGGATATTGAAACAGAATATGATGGTAAGATCAACACAGTTTTGCAGCTCCGTTTGCATCCGTCACTGGTTGAGCTTCGAGACAAGCTGAGCTTATCGCCTACGGATAAGAAACACCAGGTAATCCTTACCTATGTGACCGCCCGAGGTGCCTGGTACCACACTTCGTGGAAAGGATATCCAAATAAATCCGGTGGGATTGCCACTAATATTGGCATCCATTTGTTCGATCTTCTTCTCTGGCTATTTGGGGAAGTAGGCTCGGTAGGTGTTTACTACTCTGACTCAGAGCGTATGAGTGGTTTCTTGGATCTTGAGCGTGCCCAGGTGCTATGGTATCTCTCGATCAACTCAAACGACCTACCTTTCCCGGTTACCCCGGGCAGTAAAAGCACTTACCGTTCGATTTCCATCGACGGCGAAGAAGTGGAGTTCACCGAAGGCTTTACCGATCTTCATACTCGTGTATACCAGGAAACCTTGGCAGGCCGAGGGTTCGGGATTGACGACGCCCGCCCCTCCATTGAGCTGGTTCATCGAATTCGAGCAGCAACGATATCAACAACCACGGATGAGATCCATCCTTTCGTAAAAGGAAAACTGTGACAGACTATTTCCTCCACCCAAGCGCATATATAGACGAGCCATCGTCTATCGGAAAAGGCACGAAAATCTGGCATTTTTGCCACATCATGGCTGGTGCACGTATTGGTGAACGGTGTATTTTAGGCCAAAACGTGATGGTGGGGAATGATGTGATTATCGGAAATAACGTCAAGATCCAGAACAATGTCTCAGTTTACACCGGTGTGGAGCTTGAAGACGATGTTTTTTGCGGACCTTCTTGCGTGTTTACCAATGTAATCAATCCACGCTCGCAGATCGTCCGCCGCAATGAATATCAGCGAACCCTGATCCAGCGCGGAGCTACCCTAGGCGCTAATGCCACCATCATCTGCGGAGTCACAATTGGCCGTTATGCCTTCATCGGTGCGGGAACCGTTGTGCGGCATGATGTACCGGATTATGCCCTGATTCTGGGTGTGCCTGGCGTTCAGAAAGGCTGGATGGGGCGCCATGGCAATCGCCTGAAACCAGACAAAGAAGAAGGAATTCTTATCTGTCCGTTAACAGGTTGGCGATACCAATTGACCTCACTTACCTCGCTCCACTGCCTGGATTGGCCAGAAGACCGACCGCTACCTAGTAATAATGGATAATTCACCTATCCCCATCCTCGACCTTAAGGCACAATACGCTTCCATTCGAGGAGAAATCCTGGCTGCAATCAACCGTGTGCTGGACAGCCAGCAATTTATCCTCGGCGAAGAAGTAGTAGCTCTCGAAAAAGAGCTCGCGAATTACTGCCAGTGCCAATATGCTTTTGGTGTATCATCCGGCACAGATGCTTTACTGTTATCAATGATGGCTCTTGGCATACATCCCGGCGATGAGGTCATCACCACTCCCTACTCTTTTTTTGCTACTTCAGGGTCGATTGTTCGGCTGGGTGCGATTCCCGTTTACGTGGATATCGAGCCAACCACCTTTAATATAAATTCCAGCCAGATAGAATCGAAAATCACAAAAAAAACCAAAGCCATCCTGCCCGTCCATCTGGCAGGGCAGCTTGCCGATATGGATCGGATCATGGACATAGCAAAGCGACATGGTTTATTTGTAATTGAAGATGCCTGTCAGGCGATCGGGGCTGATTACAAGGGCAAACTTGCTGGCTCAATCGGTGATGTGGGATGTTTTAGCTTTTTCCCCTCCAAAAATCTTGGCGGGTACGGCGATAGCGGTCTGGTCACCTGCAATGACCCGCAATTAGCTGACAAAATTGCCTTGCTCCGAAACCATGGACAACGTCCAAAATATCACAACATCCTGGTGGGGGGAAATTTCAGGATGGATGCTATCCAGGCAGCCGTTCTACGAGTGAAATTCAAGCACCTGGAGGATTGGACAGGTTTACGGCGGCAGCACGCAGCAACTTATAATCAATTGTTCTCCGAGAAAGGTTTATCGATTTCTCTAGAGGACTTAGGGGTGAGACCCGGCATCGTGGTCCCAAGCGAGACAGGGTCTGGCCGACATATATACCATCTCTACATGATCCGTGTTATGCAGCGCGACCAACTGCTTTCATACCTTAAAGCGCAAGGAATATCAAGCGAGATCTATTATCCTATCCCACTGCACCTCCAGGCATGCTTCAGCGAGATGGGCTATAAAACCGGAGATTTCCCAAAAAGTGAAAGCGCCGCAAGCCAATCGCTATCATTACCGATCTATCCGGAATTAACCGATGAGATGATCTCAAGGGTGGTCGATACCATCGATTCTTATTTTAAAATCCACAACGGGGTATGACGCACGATGAAAATCGTCACAGTTGTGGGAGCTCGACCGCAATTCATTAAGTCTGCTCCGGTCAGCAAAGCCTTGGCAAATGCCGGGCACACTGAATATATTGTCCATACCGGCCAGCACTATGATTATGGGATGTCAAAAGTGTTTTTCGAAGAAATGGGCATCCCAGAGCCATGGATAAACCTCAATGTAGGATCTGGAACACCTGGGCAGCAAACCAGCCAGATGCTGGCACGAATTGAGCCAGCCATTATGGATCAAAAACCAGATATTGTACTGGTGTACGGTGACACGAATTCTACACTGGCAGGTGCTCTGGCTACGGTGAAGCTTCACATCAAACTGGCACATATCGAAGCTGGATTGCGTTCGTATAACCGCCAAATGCCTGAAGAGCATAATCGAGTTTTGACTGATCATTGTGCAGACCTGCTTTTTTGCCCCACCCAGACCGCGCTCGATAATCTAGCTAACGAAGGTCTTACGGATGGGGTGCACCTGGTTGGAGACACAATGTATGATGCCGTGCTCCAATTCAGCACCCTTGCCGTGGAGAAATCATCCGTATTGAGCAGGTTCGGTATATCACCGAAGGACTATTTCCTCGCCACACTGCATCGAGCTTATAACACGGACGATCCTCAGGTTCTACGGTCAATCTTCTCCGCCTTGCAGCAAATATCGGATCTGGTCATCTTCCCTATCCATCCACGTACACTGCATGCCGTGCAGAAGGGTCAAATTTCTATTGCTTCCAATGTTCGCCTGGTTGATCCTGTAGGATATCTGGACATGCTGATCCTGGAAAAAAACGCAAGAGCGATCTTGACCGATTCCGGAGGCATTCAGAAAGAGGCGTATTTCTTCAAGGTACCCTGCCTCACATTGCGCTCTGAAACGGAATGGGTAGAAACGACAGACAGCCGATGGAACACACTGGTTGGTATCGATCCCGATAGAATATCATCTGCCTTACATCAGCAAATTCCAGCTGATCGGCCTCATCCGCAATTTTTTGGCGACGGTCACGCCAGCGAGAAGATTGTCAGGCTGCTCAACCTTTGAGCTCGCCGGGATCCCTGGCTGTAAAATGGATTACATTACTTCAGGAGAACCATAAACAACAAATCTATGGTATTTATCCATCGGGCTGAAAAGTCGCTATGAAAATCATCGCCATGTTGCTCTCAAACTCCTTTAAGCCGGATCCGCGGGTGCTTAAAGAGGCCGAGCATCTGCAGAAGTCCGGTTACCAGATACTCATCCTGTGCTGGGATCGTCAGGCAGATCTGGTTGCTGAAGAAACCCTAGCATCGGGAGTAAAAATCGTTCGAATCCAGAATGTCCTGTCTGGGTATGGAATTGGCACCGGTCAGCTTGGTAAATTACCAAGGTTTTGGAAGGCAGTTCAACCTATCCTTGGAAAAATCAGGCCCAATTTAATCCATTGTCATGATTTTGACACGCTGCCAGCCGGGTTATGGTATGCAAAACGACACCATATGCCCGTAATCTATGACGCGCATGAATACTATGCAGACCTGGTCAAGCCACGTCTGAAAGGATTTTCGGGTATTTTGTTATATCGTAGCATTCGTTGGGCTGAACGATTCTTTGCCTCTTATTCAAATGCAATAGTAACCGTCGATGACACCCTGGCAACGATCTATCGGAAATACAATCACCAGGTGATTGTTTTAGACCACTACCCGGAAAGACGTTTTGCGGAACAGGGAAACCCTGTTTTTTCCAGACCTACCCTGAAGATGATCTATGCAGGCCGTCTTTCCGTCGATCGAGGACTGCTTCTATATGTTGATCTGCTACGAATATTATTGGAAGAAAACATTCCAGCCCATCTGACCCTCGCAGGAGTATATACCCCAGAACATGAAAAGTTTCGTCTATTTGACTATGCGAAAGGTCTTGAAAAACACATCTCCGATTTGGGTTGGATACCCTATGAATGCATATCAGACGTTTACCAAAGTGCTGACATTGGTCTCTCGATCTTATTACCTGAACCTCGTTATGTGGCGGCTGTGCCGGTGAAACTATTCGAGTATATGGCCAGTGGTCTCCCCGTGTTAGTCAGTAATTTCCCAGCCACGGCAGAGATCATTAAAGATGCCGATTGTGGAATCCTGGTCGACCCTTGCGCAGACCTGAGCGAGGTAACCCCAAAAATCATTTCCTGGTGGAATGATCCTTCAGTACCTCGCCAACTTGGCGAGAACGGACGCAGGGCTATACTCTCCAAATATAACTGGGAGAACCAGGTCAATCGACTGGTAATGCTGTACCAGGACAATTTATAGCCCATGCATATCCTATATTTATCCCAGTATTTTCCACCCGAGGCTGGCGCTACCCAGACACGTGCGTATGAAATGGCCAGGACCTGGGTTCGCCTGGGTCACCAGGTCACAGTCCTTACCGAGTTCCCTAATCATCCGTCCGGGATTATCCCCCCAGATTATCGCGGAAAATATATCGAAATAAAAGACCTGGATGGGATTAATGTAATCCGCGTGTGGGTAAAGGCTTCACCGAAGAAAAATTTCCACAACCGGATGCTCTTTTATCTCACCTACATGCTCAACGCCAGCCTGGCAGGATTACTTGCAGCACACGGAAAATTCAACTTTATCTACGCGACATCACCCCCGCTTTTCGTGGGTGCAGCAGCGCTGTTTCTCAGCTATACTAGACGTATCCCACTCATCTTCGAAGTTCGCGACCTATGGCCCGAATCAGCGGTAGCCCTAGGCGAGCTGGCATCTCCTAAAGCTATCACGCTGGCAACCAGATTAGAAGAGCAGTGCTACAACAAGTCTACGCAAGTAGTCGTCGTGACGCATGGCATCTATGATCGCCTTCTTCAACGGGGTATAGCCAAATCTAAGCTATGCTTTGTACCAAATGGGGCAAATACTGATTTGTTCACCTATTCTGCATCCGGCAGGCAGCGTATCCGCTCTGAACTAAATCTCGAGGGTAGATTCGTGGCGATATATGCTGGGATTCATGGTTTAGCTCAGGGGCTGGAGACGATCCTTGAGGCTGCTCGATTGCTTCAATCACAGGAGGATATCCATATTCTCATGATCGGCGATGGACCCAAAAAAGCGGAACTGCTTGAATTGGCTGGGAGATATAATCTGCCCAACCTCACCATGCTACCGGAAAAACCACGTGAACAAATCCCTGATTATCTGTCTGCCGCAGATGTAGCCCTGATCCCATTGAAAAAAGTGGAAATATTCAAAGGAGCCCTTCCATCAAAAATATTTGATGCCTGGTCTTGTTCAAGGCCGGTATTATTGAGCATCAATGGTGAAGCTCGCCAAATTGTTGAAAGTGTGCAGGGTGGTATATTTGTCCCGCTGGAAGATCCGGATAAAATGGCTGAAGCTCTATTGCATATGAAAGCAATTCCTGCAGAGCGGCAAAGGATGGGGGAGAATGGCTTGAACTATACTCGGGCGAATCATTCACGCACAGCTCTGGCAGAAAAATTGATCCGCCACCTGGAAGAGCTAATCTGACACCAATCGCCGCAGGTTGTTTCCCGTTCATTCGCATTACATAAAATATATAATCTTCCAAAATAGTCTGTTTTCTCCTTATGATAGAATATCTGCATGGGTGAAAAAGTTCTCGCCAGTAATCGTCGTGCCCGGCATGAGTACTTTATCTTGGAGACCTTTGAAGCAGGCATCGCCCTGCAAGGTAGCGAGATAAAATCTGTCCGGGCAGGCCAAATAAGCTTGGCAGAAGCCTATGTGCGTATCAATGGTCAGGAAGCCTGGCTCGAGGATGCTCACATTGCACCCTATGAACAAGCCAGTATCTACAACCATGAGCCACGCCGGTCTCGAAAGCTTTTATTGCATAGCGGTGAAATCCGAAAATTATGGAATACCATACGTCAAAAAGGTGTAACAGTCATTCCACTCACTGTTTATCTAAAAAATGGTCGAGCGAAGGTTGAAATCGCGGTTGCTAAAGGTAAAAAGCTATATGATAAGCGGGCAGAGATCGCCGAACGAGATACCAAGCGTGAGATCGAACGCCAGATGCATAGCCGTGAATAAGTAGTCCTCAGACAACACAACCCTGGCAGGAGGGCGGGAAAACTATGTTAACCAGTAACCTATTAGCGTTAGTCATTACATTTGTTGTAGCCTTAGCCTGGCTCCGACTTAATGATTTTCTCGCCCATCGTGGTTGGGTTGAAAGCCGCTTGAGCAGAAAGATCATTCACATTGGCACAGGTCCATTATTTGTATTATGCTGGATATTATTTGACGCGGATCCAATCAATAAATACCTGGCAGCCCTGGTTCCCCTGGCATTTACCATTCAATTTTTGCTTATCGGTACCGGGATAATGAAGGATGAGGCTTCGGTCAAAGCCATGTCCCGAACCGGTGACCGTCGCGAGATACTAAAAGGACCACTGTACTACGGCATTATCTTTGTCATCCTGACGGTCATCTTTTGGAAGTCTACGCCCACGGGTATTGTTGCGCTGATGTTGATGTGTGGAGGAGATGGCCTGGCTGATATTACCGGTCGAAAATGGGGCACTATTCGCCTGGCTTGGAACAAGGAAAAATCATTGGTTGGTTCTTTGGGTATGTTTTTCGGCGGGTGGATTTGTTCTGTGGTGGTAATCTGGATTTTCATTGCAACTGGTGTCTTTTCCCTGCCCATCCAATCATATCTGTTCCCTATCACCCTGATCGCACTCATTGGTACATTGGTCGAAGCCTTACCATTGAAGGATATCGATAATATTACGATTACCCTCTCTGCAGTTATCCTCGGGTATCTCCTTTTTTAATCCAATTACACTCTTTGAAATGCCATGAGCCATTGAGGCAACGTATCCAGCAACTTACGCATCATTTTCTCTGTATTTTGTTGGAAGTAGGCGAGATTTCCATAAGCTTCTCCACCTTTTTCACCCACAAGGTCGGTCACCCCTCGTAAAATGAGTAGTTCCGTTTGATTCCGGGCAGCTACCCAGGCAATTGCCCCCGATTCCCAATCCCCCGCGCATGCGCCGAACCTTGATTTGAGGCTGGCAACTTGATCGCAAAAGAGATCACGGTCACCGGAAACCAGCAGTGTTCGGCGGACTGGGATTGGTAGCGTCTCTGGCAGCCAGGACAAATCAAGATATGTAGTGTAAAACTCGAGGTGCTCATCTGCATCACCCATCTGTTCGTAGATATCATAGATAATGGTTTTTTCAGCCAGGACGATTTCTTCACGCTCGATTTCACCTTTAATTCCACCGCACGTGCCAAGATTTACGATCAAATCGGGATGCCATCGATCGATCACATATTGCGTCGATCCAGCCGCAGCTACCTTTCCCCAGCCACCATGGAAAAATATCACCGGCAACAGGCAGTCGGGGGTAAAGGCTAACTGGTATCGAAACCATTCTCCATAAGGAGATTCCTGGGCTTTAAAGGTGGAAAAATACTTCTCTACTATTTTCCATTCAGCATCAGCAGAGATCAGGATGGTATAGATTGGATTTTTCAGCATATTCATCCTTCAGTAATGTATTGACCTGCATCACCAGACGGATTAAAATAAAATATTCGCTTATTCAGGAGTCTTTATGCCTATTTACGAATACGTTTGCAAGGACTGTGGCACCCGCTTCGAGATACTACGTTCAATCAAAGACGCGGATAGCGCAGTGCCTTGTAAGACTTGCCAGAGCAATCAAACACGACGCGCCCTTTCTGTCTTTTTCGCTCAAAGCGGATCTCAGATCATTGCTGGGAACAACAAAAGCGGTTGTGGCGGTTGCTCAGGTGGCTCTTGCTCCACTTGCAATAACTGACCCAAATCACCAACGCTCGAAGTGGATCAATTCTTCCAATGCTTTTCTCTGTTTGATCCCTGGCATATCATCAGGATATCCTAAGGGGGTTAATAAAACCGGTTCTACTTCATCTGGTAAGGCTAATACTTCACGCGCTTTCGCTTCGTCAAATGCTGCGATGAAACACGTTCCCAATCCAAGATCAGTGGCTGCCAGGATAATGTGGTCCATCACGATGCCTGAATCCACTCCCAGATATTGCCGGCCATCACGCCTGACCCAGGCTGTTGAGGGTGTACCCACCACACACAGGACCAAAGGCGCCTGGGTAAACCATTCTCGCGGGTAAACAGCGCGTAAATCCCCTTCCCTGCCTTTCGTATGGATCACGACAATTTGAAAAGGCTGCCGGTTGCCGGCTGTTGGAGCTAACCGAGCCGCTTCCAAAACTAGCATGATTTTTTCATCTTCAACCGGGTCAGGTTTATATGCCCTGACTGAATACCTGTGTTTGATTAACTCTTGAAATTCCATTCGATCCTCGGCTAGAAGTAATGTGGAAATACTCGTGTAATTTTACCGTATGGAAAGTGTATTGTTGAAAATTCCTGGGATGATTTTCTTGACAGTCAGAATGATTCAATGTATCTTATGGCATCACATAAAGGAGAAGCATGAAACATTTCAAGGTCGCACTTCTAGCAAATCTCAAAAAGAACGCTCCTAAATTTGAAGGCATGCCCGCAGATCAATGGGATGACCTCGACTCGGAAAAAACTGTAAATGCCTTAGTGGAAGCAATTCGTGCTGGTGGGCATACTTGTGAATTCTTGGAAGGTAATCTTTCCCTTATTGATACGCTACCAGTATTTAAGCCGGACATATGTTTCAATATCTGCGAGAGTCATTTCGGGGATGCACGTGAAGCACAAATACCCTCCTTACTCGAGATGATGCGCATTCCGTACACGGGCTCAAAAGTACTCACCTTGGCCCTGGCCCTGGATAAGCCGATGACCAAGCGAGTCATTGCATTTAACGATCTTCCCACGCCTGAATTTCAAACTTTTGAGCGTGTAAATGAACCGCTATCAGAAGAAATGATCTTCCCATTATTTGTCAAACCCAGCCGCGAAGGTACCGGCATGGGTGTATCCCGCAATTCTATCGTTTACAACGAAGATGAGATGCGTGAGCAGATTTCGACTATCATCAAAAAATACAAACAACCAGCCCTTGTTGAAAGGTATATCGAAGGTCGGGAAGTCACTGTAGGTTTTGTTGGCAACCTGCAAGGTCCTGTCGCCGCACGCCTTCCCGAGGACGAAAACGCCCGCAGGATAGTTGCTGGACTACATTTCCTACCGCCCATGGAAGTCGATCTGTCCCCCTTCTCAGATTCGGATACGGTATATAGCAATCGATTAAAAGTTGAGCTTGCTGATCAACTCAATTACCTTTGCCCAGCACCGATCTCGGATGAGCTCAAGGAAGATCTAAACTGGTTGGCAGCGGCTGTTTTCCGGGTGATCGGTGCATTGGATGTTTCGCGGGTCGATTTTCGCCTGGATGCCCACGACAATTACAAGCCATATATCCTCGAAATTAATCCCTTACCCGGCTTAGCGCCAATCATCTCAGACCTGGTAATCGAAGCCGCTGGTGAAGGGATCGGTCACACAGAATTGGTGAATATGATCTTAAATACTGCCTTGGAACGTTACGGGATGATCTAAATTTAGATTCTTCCCCTATTCCTTATTACCAGGCAAATCGATACCTTCGACCTTTTGGGACAAGGTATCGATTTTTGTTATTAATGCCTGGATATCATCTCGCGTGGGGATATGGCTTTCTTGTAAAAACTCAACTATCCGATCTTCGACGTTAAATATTACTTCTGTTTTCGGGCTAAGCGCCAGGAGCTTTTGTAAAAGCTGGTCGCCGACAAATTGATTTATCTCGCCACTTTCAATGAGTACTTGTATACGCCGGCTCAGTTCTCGGTCGAAATGGTGCGAGAAGTTTAATGAATGAAAGATATTTCTCCTGATCTCGTCGATGCGCTTACCCCCAGATTGGATCAAACTAGAAAGGAGATTTACCGGCAGCTCGCCTTCCTGGTGTTTTTCTGACTCATAGATAATTTGCGAAAGCGTTGATGCGGTAATGTCATTCCCAGTATCATTTTCCATAACCTGGATATCTTCCTGCTGCTTAATGATTTCGGCAATCTCATCCAGGTTGATATAGCGTTTCGTTTGAGTATTATATAGTTTACGATTCCGGTAGCGCTTAATAATTACAGGCATACCAATCCTGTGATACTCCAATAGGTTGCTGAATTTGACAAAGCCGAGCTAAAATTAGCTTTTGGTCTCGTTTAATTCGTCGATTTTCTTTTCCAGGCTATTGAGCTTGGTATTAATCGTATCCATGTCGCTTTTGCTTGGAATATCGAGGTGCTCCAGCGCTTCAGCTACTCGCTTTTGCGTGTAACCCTTCCGGTCTTTGAAGAACTTTTCGCGCCGGGTTTTCATCTCCTTGATCATGCTTTCCCGGTCTTTTTCTATCGTTTCGCCACGTTCTGCGAGCTTATCGATATGCTTTTCAAGTTTCTCATGCATGATGGACATGAAGCCAATTCCTGCCAGCATCATCCTTCGTAAACCGTAATGTAGAGAAGTGGTTTCATCCACGCTTTGTTTAGATTCTTCGTCAGGTGCCATAATAATCTCCTTATGCTGCTATTTGTAAATAAGTATAACACAACGCGTCATATTCAGTGATACAAAAGATGAACTAGGATCTTCATAGCCAACTAACACAGAAGAGACTGTTATTTTCTATACACTCCCCCGTCCAATACCAATCAACGTGCCTGATGAATAAAAATGATTGCAAATCCTGCTAGAATGAGCCATAAGATGATAATAATTGCAGCCAACAACCGAAACCTTGGAGGTATTTCTGTCTTCCCCTCATTCACTGAGTCATTGCTTGATAAATTGCTAACAGGTGTAACTGTTGCTGTCGGTGTGTCCGTTAATGCAGGAAAGACTAAGGTAATGGCAGGTAAAGGCACAAGGGTAGTTGTAGGTGTGCCTGCTTGAGTTTCATCAGGCGTGCCCGCTTGTGTTGCCCCAGGCGTTGTTGATAATCCCGGTGAAATAGATGTGGTCGGTTGTCTTTGTGTAGTCGTGCTTGTAGTAGCAGTAGCTGGCCCTGGGTATGGCTCTTGTGCAAATGTCGGCTGCAAAGCAATGAATATCATACTGCAGACAACAAGCAATATGACTAATCCACCTTTGATGATTCTTGAATAGCAACTTTTCATGGTATGTCTGCGTGTTTACTGCTCTTATTGTACCAAAATAATCTCACCTATTTTTTACCCGGGAACATCGAGGATAATCATCCCATGAATCTCTTGCCTTCTCGTCAATCCGCCTCTATAATCTCTGCATGAGCCAGATCTCGATCCTATACCGATTGCAACAGATTGATAGCCAGCTTGATAATACTCGATCGTCTTTAATAAATATCGAAAAGGCATTGTCCGATACCTCCTTAGTCCACACAGCACAGGAAGAATTTACCGAAGCAGAGACAGTTTATCAAAAAGAAGCTAAGCAATTGCGCGATATTGAGAACAAAGTGAGTGATGTGCGGGTAAAAATTGAGCAATCAGAGTCCTCCCTGTACAGTGGCAAGATCCATAATCCAAAAGAAATGCAAGATTTACAAAATGAAATCGCTTCCTTAAAGCGCACGATTGGATCGCTTGAAGACCGAGAATTTGAAGTCATGATGGTTGTTGAACAAGCTGAAGCCACTCTCAAAAATCTGAAAAATGCGTTGACAGAAGTTGAGGGTAAGCAAATTGAACAACAAGCTGTGTTGAGTGGCGAGAGGACGAAACTATTGACCCAAATTGAGCGACTTGAAGCTGAAAGGAAAGCCACTGCACAACCTGTTCCGTCCACAGACCTCGCCCTTTATGAGCAGCTCAGGAACACACGCAAAGGTGTGGCCGTGGCAAAGATCACTTCACGAGCATGTGGTGCTTGTGGTGCAATGTTATCCGCAGCCTTGATTCAATCCTCCCAATCACCTGGTCAAGCAATCCGCTGTCCATCATGCGGCAGAATATTATATCCAGGGTAAGCATAGGATCAATGCGATGAACTTCTTCAGAAATTTCAGCATAAGCTCGCCATCATTCTGGTTAGGTTTCCTCTCCGGTATCCTTTCTACCTGGATCATTTCCAGACTGGTGATCTATTTACCTCGAGCAGTGCGTTCCCTACGCAAAAATGTTAGTGGTGTACGTGAAAATCTTTCCACCAGCATCGATGCCCGTCTGCGTAACGATGTTTTCAGTTATGCTCAAAAACAGCACATAGCCTCCGTGCTGTTTTCCCTGGATGAAATAGCTATCACTCCAAAAGTGCTTACCCCGCTCATCCAGGCTGGCAAATCGATTGAATCTGCCCCAACAGATAGTGTCAGCGTTACCTTGCCTTATACTCCCGACTGGCCAGAGCTGGCAGCGATCTATAAAGCTTCCACGATGACATTGCTCGAAGCACTCCAAGGCGGGGCAAACATCATCCTCGGTGGCCACCCTGGCAGTGGAAAAAGCGTTGCACTTGCCTGGCTCGCATCTTCTATTGCTCGAAATGACCCCGGTCTGGGGATTTTAGCAGGTTACTTGCCACTCTATGTGCAAGCAACAGAAGTTTTTCATTTATTACACCATGTCGATGAAACTCCAGAGACAGTTGATGAAGCAACTGAGGGCAATAATAAGTCCGCTGAGCGTAATTCTGATAAGAAGGTTCCTGATGCAAATGCTGCCCTGGATATCTTGATCAGGTCCATCTCCACCTATGTATCTCCACTTACTTTACCCCGATTGCCTGTCCTGGTCCGTTCAGCGGTGGAAAGAAATAAGGCTTTACTTATCCTGGACCGTTGCGATGAATTACCACCTGTTCAGGCAAAGGCTATCTGCCAGTATATCCAGACCCTGCTAGAGGCATACCCGAAACTCCGTGTGATATGTGCCTTATCCTACGATGATCTGGCTGGCTTCCCGGCGTTGGGTTTCAGCTTGCTTGCCATGGCATCCTGGGGTGAAGATGAGCGTAATGAGTTTTTAAAGCGTTGGGGCCAAGTATGGAGTAAATGGATTAATAAGCCGGAAAAGAATGCTGTTAAAAAGATAAATCCCATCTACCTGAACAGCTGGCTGAAGGTGGAAAACACCCTACTCAAGCCATTGGAATATTCACTAAAAGTATGGGCTGCCTATGCGGGTGATATTATCGGAGCCGATGGAACGAGCGCCATTGAAGCCCATATCCGCCGCTTATCACTGGACACGGGG
The DNA here is from genome assembly GCA_003105035.1 of Anaerolineales bacterium. NCBI lineage: Bacteria > Bacillati > Chloroflexota > Anaerolineae > Anaerolineales > Anaerolineales bacterium. Next base: position 44,288 of record PQAL01000036.1, read on the forward strand.
GTTAAACGGCCTAATTTGGATAAGTTTGCCCTTCAGCTTATCCAAGAATGTAGTTTTGCTTTAACTACACATGAAGGTGGATTTGATGCGCTCTCAAGCACAGGCATTTTGATTAGCTATCCCGGTTCCCAATTTGGATTTTCTCACCCAATTTTAGAAGCGTATTTGGCTTCCAATGCATTATCCGATACTGAGAACCTAATAAGCATTCAAAATCAATCCCCTTGGGTCGGTAAGACCCTGGTTTTTTATTATTATTCCCGCGTGGGAGATGTCTCTCCATACATCAATGATTTTATCCAGGAAGATGATATTCTACACACCAATCATCTAAACATTGCCCGTTGGCTTCAGGTAGCACCGAAAAATCGACAGTGGCGAAGCAACATCCTGCGTACATTAACAACGATCCTGCAGAAAGAGAAAGATACGCCTTCCCTGGCTGCAAAAATAATCTCGGGCCTGGCTTTTTCAGGCGATTCAGGTGTCACGGTCTACTTTCGCCAATTATTAAAGTCAGAGTACCAATATCTTAAACCGCTGGCTGCTTTGGGGTGTGGGGTCATTGGCGAGAAAAAAGCTATTGAAGATTTAGTCGTACTGCTATCGGAGGAATCGCCGGCATCTATTCGCACAGCCAGCCTGGCTTTAGCCGCCATAGGAGACAAACAATCGCTCGAGATTCTGGCTTCAAACCTGCTAAACGGTAGCGAGCTCGCCCGTCGCTGCGCAGCTGAAGCTCTGGCGAATAATCCCATCGAAGGTTACCCAGCCCTAAAAGATGGTAGCAGTATGGAAGATCTGCTGGTCAGGCGTTCGGTAGCGTTCGGCCTAATCCGCATCAACCAACCCTGGGCAATAAAAATCGTCGAGAATATGCAGCTTGAAGACAATGAATGGGTCGTCCGCAATTCCGCTTTGCAGGCGTTTGAGGAATACCGGCGTAAGATTAACTACGCGCCAAAGCCATTACCCGAGCCGACTGAGTTAGAATGGCTGGCCAACTATGCAGTAAAGATTGGCACCAATGTCGCACCTGGAAAACCAGCTGATGATCTGGTGGCGAAAGCCCTGGCGAACGGCACCCAGGATGAAATTCTGAATGCCCTGGATTATCTTCGAATGAAATGCGATGTGGAAAGGATCAATGATATTTATGCGGCTTACACCCAAAATACCGGGGAAATCAAGGATATTGCGTATTACGTGCTGTGGATGATGATGGTTGCGGGCATTAAGCTACCAACAGCCATCAGATATGACATCCAATAAAATCAAACCTGCCGGACACAACTGAAACACCGTCAATGAGCATGGCGGTGTTTACTAATTTTATGAATTCCTCAATAATGTATTTAGTTTATTAATGAAGACATTACCCTGATCAAGATATTCCCCAACACCTGGATAATGATAAGTAATACAATCGGGCTGATATCTAAACCGCCTATGGGAGGGATCATTCGTTGCAAAGGACGCAATAGCGGATTGACAATCCGATCAACAAACGACCTCACTGGGTGATATGGATCCATAAAATATGATAGAAACACTTTTACAATGATCAGCGCCGTGAGTAGCAAAACGATTAAATTTATCGCTCTTATCAGGTAAATCATAATATGTCTCCTTTTATTACCCCACTCTGGGTCCTAAAATCGCTTGCCCGATCCTCACGCAGGTAGACCCTTCCTGGATTGCGACATCGAAATCTGAGCTCATTCCGATGGACAGCTCATTGTAGCCCACAAGTTGCAGATGACTGATCACATAGTCTTGAAATTTCCGCAGGCTTTGGAAATAAGGTCGTGACGCTTCTGCATCATCTGAATATGGTGGCATTGTCATCATGCCGAGGACGTTTAGATTCGGTAATCTCAGGATATGCTCAATATCCGGAAGTATGTTCCCCCAATTCTCCTGCCGTTGGATATCCCAACCAGATTTTGTATCTTCACCACTGACGTTAAATTCTAAATAGACTGGAAGAGTTTTCCCAATTTCCACACAAAATCTGTTTACCCTTTCAGCAAGCTTTAGGCTGTCAAGCGAATGTAAACAATGGAAATATTCGCAGCAGTCTCGTGCTTTACGACTTTGCAGATGTCCGATCATATGCCAACGAAGTCCCGGATAATTTGCCAGGGTCTGTATCTTGGGCACAGCTTCTTCAACATAATTTTCACCAAAATCGAGAGCTCCAGCTTCGATCACACACTTAATCAACTCACTCGGCTTGGTCTTGGTGACAACGATCAACTTGACATCCTCTGGGTTGCGTCCAGCCTGCCTGGCGGCTCGCTCGACCTTTTCTTTTACCAGGTAAAAATTCTCTTGGATCGTTTTTTCCAAGGAAAATTCAACGCCCATATTTCATTCCCCAGCCTCTAAACCTAACATGATCCCAAAGCGTCCAGTTTTTCCATGTTCACCACGATGCGAGTACCAGTCATCCATATGACATTGTGTGCACAATCCAGCAATTTCGATTTTTCCAACGCCTGCCTCGCGCAAGCTTATTTCATTTGCCAGCCATAGATCCAGATATATCTTGCCATCATGATTAATTAGAACCTTTGCAGCATCGTTCTTATACGATGAGACGACCTTTTTGGCAACATCGCTTTGAATTTGATAATGATCCGGACCGATAGATGGCCCAATGGCTGCTAACAAATCGGTGGTTTTACTTCCGAAACAAATCTCCATCTTACGAATGACCTTATTGGCGATTTTATTGACTGTCCCAATCCAGCCAGCGTGAGCGAGTCCCACGGCTCGATTTTTGGGATCGTAGAAGAGTATTGGCACACAATCTGCAAATCTCATCAATAGCGTGACACCTGGCTGGTTAGTGATCATTGCATCAGCCCGTAAATGAACTTCACCAGTATTTAGCGGCCGGGTCGCACGTACAACTTCGCTGCTGTGCACTTGATACACATCATACACACTTTTAAGATCAATTCCCGTTGTCGTGAAGGCTTTTTCCTTGTTCCTCTGCACCAGACTTTTGTCATCGCCTACAGACGAGCCAAAATTCAAGCTTTTCCATGGCGCTGGTGAAGTTCCCCCCTGGCGGGTGAATACTGCGTGATATAACCCTGGCAGATCAAAGGATGAGAACCGGTTGTACTTAATCGAGCCTGATTGAATTACTTGCACAGGTTATTCTTTCGTGCTCCCTTGTTCAGCAGCCCATTTATTTGCCTGGGATTGCTTACCCTCCAAAAACTTCCGATTATCATGCATCGAGGCTTCCACGTACGGATATCCAAACCAGGCAGTCATGAAGCCGAACAGGAAGCCGGTCAATGTACGGAGAAAAGGAGTGCTTTCACGCAGTGGTAAGAAATTTAAAGGTGGCTGGCTGAATAGCTGGCTTAAACCGTCGATCGCGATGGGTAGGATGCCGATCACAATCCATAGTATCCAATGAATAGATTTAATTTTCCTTCGAAAGATGGCAAAGATTAATCCAAAAATCAGAATCCCGCCATAGATGTCTACGTCCCTCTCGCATAAAGCTACTTTATAACCTAATTGTTCGTCGCCAACAAAAGCTCTGGCTGCCAGTAAGTCATAACCGTCCAGACCAGTTGCTTGCTGGTAAGAAATTACCCCCTCGATATTCGCCTCTGCCCGTGGATATGCTGATTGCTCACCGAATAAAAAAAATGACCTGAATGCGAGCTGATGGCAAACAAATCCATACGCGCGGTAAACCACATTTGCTGGGGCAGTTGCTCCAGCTTTCATCAAAATCGGCGCTAAAAAGGAGCCACCCAGGTATAAGAACACGAAGATATTAAAAATAGCCAGATAATGACGCGCTAACCACAAGCTAAGGTTGTCTGATTTCGTCCACTTGACAGGGATCTGCAAGCGTCCTTCTTCGATGGCGCGGTCAAGTTTCGCTTCTTGTTCAATGCTTTGCTTAACCGCTTGAAGCGATATCTCCAGGTCTCTCTTTTCTATCGGAGCGGAAAGTTTATACGGGCCTACAACCACTACCGGCACATTAAACCCATACTGGCTGCGTAATCTGGCATCGCTATCAACATCGAGTTCAGTTAAATGATGGGGCACATCGGACTGAAGCTCATCCAGATAAGTACGGGCGATCTCACATAAGTGGCAGTCTTTCCGGCTATAAAGAGTGACTTCAATCATCGATAATCTCCAATAAAATTCGTGTGATCTCCCACATTGGTGCAGACCAATATAATTTTCTTTATCACTAATTCGTATTCAAGCTTCTTCGTAAAGGATAGGTAATCATCAAACAAGGTCGTGATTTTTTCAGGCGTTTTCCTGACCTTTAATTTCCTGCTTTGTGACCGCCAGGGCATGCCCGCTCAAATATCCCAGGTAGGCAGGCACAAGTGGCAACACACAAGGCGATAAAAATGACAATAGCCCAGCCAGCATAGCAGTAAAAATACCTGGTACACGTCCACTGGTGGGTATATCCAGGTATAGCCCTGACTGGAGCGCCCAGCGTGCAATGGCGGTCATCTGGGCGGAAAGCATCAGGATGCCAATGGCAATGATCAAGACACCTGACAATATCTGGAATAAACGCATGTGTTTGCGTAATTTCTTCACCAAAGGGATGGTCTGATTTATCGCCAGTGCCAGGATCAAAAATGGTATTCCCATTCCAATGGAATATGCCAGCGATAAATACATCGCCTGACCGACCGTATTTGAGCTAAATCCAAGTGTCAGGATTGCCCCAAGGGTTGCCCCGATACACGGGCTCCATCCCGCGGCAAAAAAGATGCCCATGGCGAGCGAGCCCCAAAAGGTGCCAGTTTTCCCTGTGTACTCATGCCGGGTATCCATGTTAAACCAGCGTAAATGGATAATATCCATGGTAGCCAGGCCAAAGATGATCAAGACTAACCCGCCGATGCGGCCAATTAAGACCTTATTATCCACGAATACCTGGCCAAGCAGGGTTGCTGCTCCACCCCAACCGATGACAAACACGATGGAAAACCCAATTACAAAGGCAATCGCATGGAAGAATAAATAACTACGGCCTTTCGGTTTGGGTCTCAATTCCAAGGTATTTTCGCTTATCGACACTTATTCACTCCAATAAAGGGATCTTATACTCATACACAGATTTATGTTTCAATCACTTGCACTGTAGTACTGTTGTCACCGGTGAGTGAGATATCGACAGTCCCTGGATCATATGGAATTTGTGGGAGGCTCCAGCGAAAAATCCACTTGGCGTCTTCCGGCAAGGTGTTCACACAGCCATGTGATTTCGGAGTGCCAAATTCATTATGCCATACGGTTGCGTGGATTGCAACGCCTCCGGTGGCAAATAATGAAGCCCAACCGATTCCAGGCAGGTCATACGGGGCACCTGTGGTTCCTCCGCTCATCTGAAGCGAGATGAATTTCCGAGAGACCAAAAACGAGCCCAGCGGTGTCGACCATTTATCGACGGCATTGCCATACATATCGTACTTTGCACCTGTTGATACACGACAATAATAGACCTCAGTGTCACCTTCAAAACACGATAGTGTCTGTCGGGTGACATCGATCACAATTTTCTTGTTCTCGATTTCTGGGTTGATCGGCGCGAGCTCATTCGACGCAATTGGATGAACCGCCTCTGCAGGTACCCAGAACATATCTACCCCACCATAATAATTCGGATTACACCGGTAGAAAGTATTGCCTGCGTCATCGGTTTTTATCTGGTCGATGAAATAAACTTGCCCGTAATAGACCCGCAGGGGTAAACTCTCATCAAGGCGGGCTTTTACCCAAGAGTTCGATGAAGGGTTCGTTACCAGGGACATGTCAGCATACGGGACGGTGACTTCAACCCACATCCCTTCACCCATGCTCATCGTTTGCAATTCAGTGATCGGCTGGTTCAGAATATTTTTTACCGGTTGTATGTAGGCTGCATAAACATAACCATCTTGGGTTTCTACCCAGCGCTGGTTAAAATAATTCATGTTGGGCACTTTCGCAATTGCATCCCTGTACCATGGGATAACTGCATCTTCATATATAACACCCAAGGTTTGACTATCTTCAGAAGGGGCAGATTTAATTTCAACCATTCCAATAATACACACACGCCCCAACCGTTCATAATCTGGGAAGCTGGTTTGATACAAGTTAGCAAGAAAGGGCGTAAACCCAATCGTGGAAGCGCCAAGCCCAAGCAGTTTAATAAAATTTTTCCTCGATAATGTTCCGGATTTCATATGAAGCTTAAGCATAACCTGAAAGGAATTCAAGGTCAATAGACAAGCTTTCCCAGTGCATTAAGGTTTAATTAATACTTTTCGAATAACGTTAAATTCCTGGTGTTTATCTATTGTATAATCTTCCTGAACACATCCACGTGTATTGCCAGGATTACGCAATTTATGATTATGACAAAACCACTGGTTATCCTTACCCACACATTACCAGACGAATGGATCACATCCCTCCACACAGAATGTGAAGTCGTTGCTGGACCCCAAGATGCCACACAATTTGACCCTAAGTTAACTCAATATCTCCCCAGAGCAGAGGGATTATTCACCTTGCTCACCATACCGGTGAATGAAGACTTGCTATCCCAAGCGCCTCAGCTGCGTGTGGTCAGCAACATGGCGGTTGGGGTTGATAATATCGATCTTCCAGCCTGCACACGTCGCCGAATCCCGGTCGGTAACACGCCGGGCGTGCTCACACACAGCACTGCCGACCTGACCATGGCATTAATGCTTTCGATTGCCAGGAATCTCCCCCTTGCCAGCCTGGATGCACGTGAAGGCCGCTGGAAAACATGGTCACCTGCGGGATGGCTGGGGATTGAGCTGCACGGCTCGACTCTCGGGATTATTGGTATGGGGAAAATTGGCCAGGCTGTTGCCCAGCGCGCTTTGGGTTTTGGCATGCAAGTAATTTTTTCTGATCCTGAGCCCAAGCAGGTCATAAATACCACGCAAAGTTCGCTTGATGAGTTATTTCAACGTAGCGACTTCATCAGCTTACATGCCCCACTTACCCCAGATACACGTGGAATGATTAACCACATCACGCTTTCCAGGATGAAACCTAGCGCCGTACTAATCAACGCCGCCCGCGGCTCACTGGTGGATATGGCTGCCCTGACCGAGGCTTTAAGACACCACAAAATCGCAGCAGCAGCTCTGGATGTGACAGACCCTGAACCGCTTCCACCCAGCCATCCATTATTCAGCTTGCCAAACTGCTTAATCGTGCCCCACATCGGTTCTGCTACTTATCAAACCCGCCGAAAAATGGCTGAACTCGCCTGTGCAAATTTATTAGCTGGCTTGAAAGGAGAACCTCTCCCCCATTGTGTTAATCCGGAAGTTAATATTCCAGAAGGATAACAAACTATGATAAAGCTGAATGGTTTACACCTGTTACTTTCATACCAATGTACCTTCGAATGTGAACACTGTTTTGCCTGGGGAAGCCCGTGGCAAACCGGCACAATGACCCTGGCCACCATCCGCCGAATTCTGGCCCAGGCAAGTGAAGCTGGCACAGTTGAATGGATATATTTCGAAGGGGGTGAACCCTTTTTATATTACCAGACTATGCTAGCGGGAATCAACCTGGCCTTCGAACAAGACTTCAAGGTCGGCGTGGTCACGAACAGCTACTGGGCAACTTCGCTGGAAGATGCCTTATTATGGCTGACACCTCTGGCGGGAAAAATCCAGGACCTGACCATCAGCAGTGACCTGTTCCACTTTAGCGAGAAGGTCAGCAAGCAATCCAAATATGTTACTGAAGCAGCTAAACAGCTGGATATTCCACTGGGCATCATCTGTATAGAACAGCCCGACATCGATGCGCTTTCATCGCTGGGGCAAATCCCATCCGATTCGTCATCGATCATGTTTCGTGGCCGGGCAGCTGAAAAACTTGCCCCGAAGGTCCCCCATTACCCAGCCGAGCAATTCACCAGCTGCCCGCATGAAAACCTGTCCGACCCCGGGCGGGTACACGTCGATCCATTCGGTAACCTGCACATCTGCCAGGGAATATCTTTAGGGAATATCTTGGCTGAAGATCTCGACACGATTTGTGATCTATTCGATCCCGAAACGAATCCGATCATTTCACACCTGCTAGACGGTGGGCCTTATAAACTATCAAAAACGAACGGGGATTTCGTCCCTGGAGAATATGCAGACGCCTGCCACCTGTGCTTTGAGACCCGAAAATTCCTGCGCAACCAATATTCAGATATCCTCACCCCCAATCAAATGTATGGCGTAGTGACAGATTAATGACTATACGCAAGTCATTATGAATATCTGGATAAGGATCAACCCATATACGAATATGCACTTGCTTGACAGGCTCACAACCCATGGTAAACTAAGCACTTATGATGAATTTCGCCTTTCCCACCCCTTCGCCAGCGAATCGAAATCAAACCACGTTTTCGATCTGATGGTGCTTATCAGGTGAAGGCCAATCTCGAACTCAGACGCCCTCTGGATTGAAAACCAGAGGGCGTTTTACAATCAGGAGGTAGCCATGCGCATGACACAATTATTCGGACGAACCTTTCGCGATGCTCCATCCGATGTCGAAATGCCCAGCCATCAATTGCTTTTAAGGGCAGGCTTCATTCGCCAATTAAGCGCGGGGATATTTTCTTATTTACCCCTCGCCAAGCGCTCGTTGACGAAAATCGAAAACATCATGCGCGCAGAAATCAATGCGATCGGCGGCCAGGAAGTAACTATGCCGGTTGTCCACCCGGCAGAGATCTGGCAGCAGACCGGTCGATGGTACAAAATCGGAAGCGAGATGGGCCGCTTTAAGGATAAAAACGAACGCGATATGGTCCTTTCCATGACCCACGAGGAAGTGATTGCAACTCTCGCACGGGATGAAGTGCATTCTTATCGCCAGCTACCCTTGTTGTTGTATCACATTCAGACCAAATGGCGTGATGATCCGCGCCCACGGGCAGGGCTGATCCGCGCCCGTGAATTCACGATGAAGGATAGTTATAGCCTCGATAAAGATCAAGCCGGTCTGGATAAGCAGTATGAAGCCCACTATCAGGCCTACCATAGGATCTTCAAACGCTGTGCGCTACCGGTGACAGCTGTCAAATCCGATACAGGCATGATGGGTGGAAAAACTGCCCATGAATTCATGTACCTGACCCAAGTCGGCGAAGACACCTTAATGATCTGCGATCATTGCGGATACTCGGCCAATCGCCAGATTGCGCTCCACAAGAAACAACCACACACGGACGACCTGCGGTTAGCCATCGAAAAAGTGGCTACTCCCGCGTGTAAAACTATTGATGATTTAGCTCAGTACCTGAATATCCCCACCTATAAAACAGCCAAAGCTGTTTTCCTGATCGCCACCCGTGTTCAAGGTACAGAACGGAAGGAGCAATTTGTCTTTACCGTCGTGCGGGGGGATATGGATGTAAACGAGACCAAGTTGGCGTCAATCCTCCAAGCCGTCGAGCTCCGCCCAGCCACCGATACCGAGATCCGTGCAGTTGAGGCAGAGCCTGGCTATGCTTCCCCGGTGGGTTTAAAGAATGTACTGGTGGTCGTGGATGACCTCATTCCCCTGAGCACCAATTTGATTTCCGGGGCAAATATTGAAGGATACCATCTACGCAATGTGAACTATGGGCGCGATTACGCGGCTGATATTGTGGCCGATATTACCCTGGTGAACGAAGGCGATAGATGCATCGAATGCGGTAATCCACTTAAGTCTGTGCGCGGTGTCGAGGTCGGTAACATCTTTAAGCTGGGTACCTGGATCAGTGAAGCAGCTGGATGTTACTTCCTTGATTCTGAAGGGAACTCCCAGCCGATTGTCATGGGCTCGTATGGTATTGGATCCGGTCGCTTATTAGCCTGCATTGCTGAGGAACACCATGATGAGTATGGACTGATCTTGCCGGTCACTGTTGCACCTTACCAGGTCCAGCTTGTGCTCCTGCCTTCGAAAGCTGAGCAGGAGAGCCAAGGTATCGTGTCAGCTGCTGATGATCTTTACCATACACTTCAGAATACAAATATTGAAGTATTGTTTGACGATCGTTCTGAAAGCCCAGGAATAAAATTCAACGATGCTGACCTGATCGGTAACCCCATCCGTCTAACTGTCAGCGAGCGTTCGCTAAAAAATGGTGGTGTAGAATTTAAACGCCGCGATTTTCCTGAAAAAACCATTATTCCAATCGAAAATGTGATCCCGACGGTTATTGATGAGATCAAGAGCCTAGAAAATATTACTCATTCATAAGCATCAGGAAAATCATCACGCATATAGGTTAAATTCAATGCCCACAATTCACTTGATCAGCCATACTCATTGGGACCGTGAATGGTACCTGACTTTTCAACAGTTTCGCTTGAAATTTATTCATTTACTCGATAATGTACTGGATATTCTCGAAAGTGATGACCAATTCTGCTCATTTTTGCTGGATGGTCAGACGATTATCCTTGAAGATTACCTCGAAATTCGCCCTGACCGCAAGACACAAATAGAGAGGTTCATTAAGAATAAACGCTTATTTATCGGGCCGTGGTATGTCAGTCCTGACGAATACCTTATCTCACCGGAATCGCATATCCGTAACCTGCTCGCAGGTGGAAAAATCTGTCGGGCGCTGGGTGGAAAAATGCTGGTTGGATACCTGCCCGATACTTTCGGTCACATCGGCCAGATGCCGCAGATCCTGCGCGGTTTCCAGATCGACAATGCCTGTCTGTGGCGCGGCTTGGATGACCATCCGTGTGAGCTTGAGTGGCAGGCACCGGATGGCTCGAGGATACTACTATCTTACTTGCGTGACAGTTATAGCAATGCAGCCAGCCTGGTCACTAGCGATCCTGAGAAGTTTTCCAGCCAGGTGGATGATCTGGTCCAGTCTCTCGGTCCGTATGCGCGGTCTGATCAGGTTTTGCTGATGTACGGCACCGATCATATGGAACCTTCGCCTGACTTGAGCAAGGCAGTAGCATATTATCAAGCAAACGATGAGCTATATGAGCTACTAATCTCGAATCTGCCGAATTACTTCACTTCAGTACAGGCTAGCCTGGCATCCCAATCTGCCAAGCTTCAAATAATGAAGGGAGAGCTTCGTTCATCGAAACATTCTCCCCTGCTACCCAATGTATTGTCTACACGCATATGGCTTAAACAGCATAATTTTACCTGCGAAAACGAGCTGCTAATGTGGGTAGAGCCATTCGCTACCTGGTCGCAGTTGCTGGAGTATCCGCAAAAACAGACTGCTGCCGTCAACGCGTTTAGATCAGGTAGTTCAATCGTCGATCAACAGCCTGTCATCGCCTATGCCTGGAAACTCTTGATGCAGTGCCATCCGCACGATTCAATCTGTGGGACCTCCATCGACCAGGTCCATCAGGAAATGCGTGCCAGGTTTGATCAGGTTGACCAGATCAATCACGAGCTGGTGAGGCAGGGACTATTCTCTATCAGTGAGCATATCGATACGCAAAGTTCTTCACCTCCTAATTTCTCAGATGGCTCAGCAAAAATGTCTGCGGTAATCGTTGTTTTTAATGCCAGCGATTCCCTCCAAACAGGCCTGGTCCAGCAAAAAATCATGCTGGAAGATCATCTTGGCTCATCTGAGCTGCTCGATAGCGAAGGCAATCCGGTCGTGTATGAACAAGCAGGCATGGGCTCCAAGGAGCTGATCTCCATGAAGCTTGACAGGAAAGCCATGAAACAGGCGATGAATATGATCCATGAGGGAAATGTGGCCGGATTGGTTATCCGTGATTTCAAGCTCACCAAACAAGACGGTAGCGCTCTGGTACAGGCCACCCTATCAGATCATGCCCAGGTTGATAATAATAAGTTGAAGTACGGAATGGGTCAGATGGAAGCCATGCTGGCTGATCCTGGAGTGCATGAATATATCATCCAGGCATATTCGGACCCGGAAATCGAGATCACCCTGGTTGCCCGGGATGTGCCACCCCATGGTTACCGTTGTTACTACCTGAAAGGAGTAGCTACCCATGAAGGAAACTCTCCTGAGCCACCAAAACTAAACCCCATTGCCTCGCGTCTGATTCCAATTGCTGGAAAACTCGCCCAATCTCCATTTTTTTCCAGATTGCTGTCTGGCAGTGAACAGAAACCAACAAATAAACCTCAAAAAATGGAGAATGAATATTTTATTGTGGAGGCTAAGCCTGGTGATAAGGGTCTTGTCATCACCGATAAACGCACGGGCCAAATATTGGTAGATTCCAATCAATTGATCGACGGCGGAGACAGCGGCGATTTGTATAACTATTGCCCTCCACAGCAGGATGATGTGTTTACAGCACGAATAAAATCAGTAATGGTGGATGAGTACCGTACGAAGCAGCAATTAATTGTCGGTTATGAGCTACAGATACCGAAGGAGCTCACAAGAAATCGGTCAAAACGCGGCAAAGTGCGCGTAAGCGTACTAATCACCAGTACATTTCAGCTGGTGCCTGGGGTGCCACGGATCGATATCCATACTGAGATTGACAACCCGGCTCATGATCACCGCCTGAGAGTACACTTCCCGGCACCGTTCCACGCTGAGCATGCCTTTCATGACGGGCACTTCGAAATTGTGCAACGCCCGATAGGTATCACCACTTACGACGAATCCAGGGAAGAGCCACCTCGAGCAGAGGTTCCGCAATGCCAATTTACAGCCATCAGCAGTGGAGGTCACAGCATTATGCTCGCTAACCGTGGCCTCCCCGAGGTGGAAGTTTTTATTAATGATAAGGGTAATGCTGAAATCGCCATGACCCTGATGCGTTGTATCGGGTGGCTTTCTCGGGATGACCTCACCACTCGTAAAGGCCATGCAGGGCCGATGGGAGTTGCCACTCCGGAAGCACAGCTAGATGGTAGATATGCCTTTGATTACTCGGTCATACCGGGCGACGGCCAGTGGAGGACCTCCGTAAAGCACGCATATGCTTTCAACACCCCGTTCAAAGCTATTACGACTTCATTTCATATTGGAAATTTGCTAAATACCAGCTCTCTGGTGGAAAGCTCAAATCCTGATTTTGTAATTACTGCGATAAAAATGGCTGAAGATGGCTGTGGGTTTATTGTCCGTGGGTATAACAACCTGCCCGTATCGCTTAATACAACATTACGCTTGTTCCGTACATTCAAGCAAGTACACCTTAGCCAGATGGACGAGGAACCGCTCAATCCAATCCCTATGTCAACCCAAGGCTTAGTTGCCCTGCAGGTAGAAGCCCATAAGATTATTACCCTCAGGTTCGTCGATTGAGCTACCAGCAATCGTATGATTGAGCGTCAGGTAAGATCGCATTGGTGGTTATGACGATTTACCGGTTTTGCATACTATTAATATATTAATAACCGGTTTGAAGAATATTATTCCAAAGCGAGTATAATAATTATGCATAAATTTTCAAAGCGCAAGGAGAGAATTACATGCCTAGCTGGCTTGGTGGACCTGAATTATTAATTGTCTTGGTTATCGTAATCCTGATATTTGGCGTCGGTCGGATCGCCAATATTGGTGGTGAGCTTGGTAAGGGGATCAGCGCCTTTCGAAAAGGGCTGAAAGGTGACGAAGAACCTAAGCCTACTGAAGAAGAAAAGAAGGAAGGGCAGGGTTAGCTCCGACTACTCATTAATTGTTGTTTTCTTCTTTTCTAATTATAGAATATTCATAGCCGTTGACGATTGTCAGCGGTTTTCCTTTAAATGATGGGTTTTGATTGATGCGAATATAAAAAAAGAAGTGCCTGCATTCACTTGCTTTGCAGGCACTTCTACTTGCTGCAGTTACTTCATTTTGAAAAACGAAGTCAGCTTCATCGCCAGGTTCAAGTCACCTTTTAGCTGAAGCTTACCCTGCATGAAAGCTGCCATGCCATCCATCTTGCCCAGCAGGATGTCGCCAAACTCTCTGCCATCCGCGGTCAGAGTCACTTTCGGATTTTCAGTAATGCCTTCGACCACTTTGCAAGCGCCATCCTTGATGGTGATGATCCAATCTCCACCTTCATCTCCAGTTAAATGGTATTGGATCACCGCATCCACCCCTGCAGCTTTCTCTGGCATGAATGCTTTCTCGTGGTTTTGGATCAATTGCTGAACAGTGTATTCTGTCATTTTCGCTCTCCTTGTATAATCACTCTCGTTATGTCTGGGCAGGCTTAATTTATATTCTCAAATATTCCCGCTGCACCCATGCCACCACCGATGCACATGGATACCATGCCAAATTGCACGTTTCGGCGCTTCATCTCGTTGATCAATTGCGTGGTTAGCTTGGCGCCGGTGCATCCCAGTGGATGGCCCAGGGCAATCGCCCCACCGTTAACATTGGTGATTTCAGGATTTATACCCACTTCACGGATAACAGCCAGGCTCTGTGCAGCAAATGCCTCGTTGAGCTCAATCAGGCTGATGTCACTCAGGCTCAAGCCGGCCAACTTTAGCGCCTTGGGTATTGCAACGATTGGCCCAATACCCATATATTCGGGCTCTACACCCCCCACTGCAAAAGCGACGAAGCGTACTAGCGGCTTCAATCCAAGGCTTTCAGCCTTAGCGCGTGACATGATGATCACCGCTCCAGCACCATCGGACATTTGCGAGGAGTTCCCCGCAGTCACGGTACCGCCTTCCTTGAAAGCGGGTTTTAATTTCGCCAGTGCTTCTACTGTCGTATCTGCCCTGGGTCCTTCATCCCTTGTAAATACATATGTATTTCGTTTTAATGTCCCTGATTTTTCATATTCCACCAGCTCGACTTCCATGGGTACGATTTCAGGATCGAATATGCCTGATACCACAGCCCGGTTAGCTTTTATATGGCTTTCATAGGCAAATGTGTCCTGGTCTGCCCGGCTGATCCCGTACTTTTCCGACACATTTTCAGCGGTCAACCCCATCCCAAGATAAGCTCCCGGCCACTCGGCTGCCAGGTACGGATTAGGGGAAAATTTCAGCCCGGTCATGGGTACCATGGTCATCGATTCAGCACCGCCAGCGATAACACAGTCCATTTGTCCTGCCATGATGCCAAAAGCAGCATGGGCAATACTCTGCATGCCTGAAGAACAGAAGCGGTTGATCGTCTCGGCTGGCACCGTAACTGGCAGGCCTGCGCGTAAAGCGACCAGGCGGGACATATTCAAACCTTGCTCACCCTCCGGAAATGCACAGCCCAGGATGACATCGTTTACATCTTCAGGTTTCAATCCTTCGGCGCGTTTGAGCAGTTCTCTAATCACTGCCACTGCCATCTCGTCCGGCCTGACGGTAGCCAGGCTACCGCGTTTTGCCTTTCCAACCGCAGTCCGGGCAGCAGCCACAATTACAGGATCACGGGAAGCATCAATAGTTGTCATCATTCACTCTCCATTATTAATTCCGTAACGGCTTGCCGGTTTGCAACATGTTGATCATGCGCTGCCTGGTCTTCTCTTCACCACACAGCGACATAAATGCCTCACGTTCCAAATCCAGGATATATTGCTCATCAACCCAGGTTGGCTTGCTGATGTCACCGCCTGTCATGACAATGGCAAGCTTACCGGCCATATGGGCTTCATATTCAGTGATGTACTTGCCTTCCTTCATCATGTGGATGGCTACACGCAAAGCCCCTAAAGCATCCCGCCCTGCCGCATAGATCTTCTCCGGAAGCGGTGGATGGTAGCCTGTTGCCACCATGTGCAGCACTTCTTTCTTCGCCTCAGCCAGTAGCAGCTCCTTGTTCATCACTACCCGGTCATTCGGACCGAGTATGCCCATCTGTCGGGCTTCCTCGGCACTGGTAGCCACCTTCGCCAAGCCGATCTGTTGGAATACACGCTGCAAGAAAGGCAGTACTTCCGCTCCATCGGTTTTCATCGCCGGGTTGACGATGCGGCGTAACATTTCCTTGGTCCCACCACCTGCTGGTATCACCCCCACACCGAATTCCACGAAACCGGTGTACAGCTCAGCTGCAGCTACCACCCGGCTTCCGTGGGTCGTCACCTCAGCGCCACCACCCAGAGCCAGACCAGCCGGAGCAACAATTACTGGCTTGGGGGAGTAGCGGGCTTTCATATTCAAGTCTTGTAAACCCTTGACAATGCTATTTAATTTTTCCCACTCACCCATTTGAGCAGCCATCACCACCAGCATGATATTTGCACCGGCGCTGAAATTATCGGCTTCATTGCCAATCACCATACCGACAAAATCGCGCTCCAAACGTTCCTGGCCGGCGACGATCATGTTAGCAATATCTTCGTCCAGGGCGTTCATCTTGGTGTGGAATTCCACGCAAGCCACACCGTCGCCCAGGTCGAACAAGGTAGCTCCTGGGTTCTTGTCGATCACTTTCTGCTCTTTTAGTAGAACCAAAGAAGCTGGACGTTTGATGATCTCATATTTCCCCAGCACTGGATTATAGACACCGACCTTGATGCCTCCTTCATATTTATAGAATGTATTGAATCCACTGGAGGTCATTTTACCAACCCAATCAGCTGCAGGGAAACCAGCTTGCTTCATGGCTGGTAGGGTCTCTACCACGCCCAGCATATCCCACACTTCAAACGGACCAGCATCATGCCCGAACCCCCAGCGCATGGCATCGTCCAATGGCTTGGGTGTATCAGCAATCTCCGGAACAAGCTCGGAAGCATAGGATAATCCCTGGTATGTCAGAGCCCGCACAAGCTGGCCGGCGCGATCTTCAGCAGAGATCAAGATCTTTAATTTTTCACCCAGATCTTCACTATCTTTCACCTTACCGATCGACTCAAAGCGTACTTTTTTTGGTGCTTCATAGTCCATCGTTTTTAAATTCATCGACCAGAATTCGCGGTTTCCTTCCGGTGTGCGCACCTCTTTATAGAATCCCTGCTTCACCTTGTTGCCGAGCCAGCCTTTTTCAACCATCGTATGAATCATGGTATTGACTGGTACAGAATTCAGGTATTTCAAGGCATGTGTATCATTGGGTATAGCTGGGGCGAGATTATTTCCCACATGTTCCCATACATCGATACCCACCAGGTCGATCAATCTGAAGGTGGCTGTCTTTGGCCTGCCCATAGCTGGGCCAGTTATAGCATCCACTTCATCCACAGTGTAGCCGTTCTCCAGGATGTAATCCAGGGCAAAGGCACCTCCACCAAATCCCAACCTGTTGGCGATAAAATTAGGTGTATCCTTGCATAGCACAATCCCTTTTCCTAACCGATATTCGCCAAACTCACTGATTGCCTCAACAACCGCTGGTAAGGTATCTTTGGTCGGGATTACTTCCAGCAGTTTTAAGTAACGTGGCGGGTTGAAGAAGTGTGTGCCCAGGAAATGTTGCTTAAAACCATCCGACAGACCTTCGGCGATCGATGTGACCGGTATTCCTGAGGTGTTAGTGCTGATGATGGTATTCTCAGGTCGGATGGCATCGATGCGCTTCATCAAATCTTGCTTAATTTTCAGGTTCTCCACGATTGCTTCGATCACCCAATCTGCTGACTTGATCACCTCCAGATCGTCTTCCAGGTTCCCGATGGACACCAAAGCAGGCATTTCGGAAGTGAAGAACGACGCGGGTCGAGATTTGATCGCCCGGTCAAGCCCCTGTTGGACGATGCGATTACGCACCACCTTGTCTTGCAGGGTCAATCCTTTTTGTTCTTCTTCAGGAAGCAGCTTATTTGGAACGATGTCGAGCAAGGTCACCGGCACACCTGCGTTGGCCAGATGAGCTGCCACTGCGGCACCCATCGTCCCCGACCCGATGACCACAGCCTTGTGAAATTTGTATTTCATGGTTCCTCCTCCATTACAATTGTTGTGTATGTTCCAAAGATAGGACCATCTATTTCAAATTTTCTTTTATTGGATGAGACCTTTCGTTTAACGCAGGTCCCTGCCAGTGTAGCCCAGGATATTGCGTGCTACGATCAATCGGTTGATCTGCCCGGTTCCTTCATAAATATCACTGATTTTGGCGTCCCTAAACCATTTCTCCAGCAAAAATTCGCAGCTGTAGCCCAGCGGACCCATGATCTCCACCGCCTTCTGTGTGATCTTGGTGACCACATCGCCACCGCGCACCTTCGACATCGATGCTTCGCGAACGTTGTGCTTCCGGTTATCCGCCATCCAGACTGCCTTGAGCACCAGCAACCAGGCAGAGCGCAGCTGGACTTCCATATCTATCACATCGCGCTCTATGCTGGTCAGTTTCTGCCGGGGGAGACCGTACCGGATAGTGATCCCCTGCTGGGCAAGCAAATCTTTGAGCAACTCAAGCGTCGCCCTGGCCACACCCACTGCTGTTGCACCAATGAGAGGCCGGGTAGCATCAAAAGTAGCCATGGCACCCTTAAACCCTTCGGTAGACTTTTGCTCCACCTCTGGACTGCCCAGGATATGATCGAATGGCACTCGGCAATCCTCCAGCACGATCGAGGCAGTGTCACTGGCCCTGATGCCCATCTTATCCTCGAGCTTGGTCACCTTTGCACCGGGTGTCCCTGCTTCGACAACAAACGAGCGTATTCCCGCCCTTCCCGCAGATGGATCGATGGTCGCCCATACTACGACCAGCCCATCGCCTTCCTCGAGCGCTTTTTGCCCGCAGGTAACAAAGATTTTTTCACCATTCAAGATCCATTCATTTTTCTCTTTATCCAAGACTGCCGTAGCCCGAATGGCTGAGTTGTCCGATCCAGCTCCAGCCTCGGTCATCGCCATGGCTCCAAAAGCAGGTTTTTCTGAGTTAAATCTAGCCAGGAATTTTTTCTTTTGCTCCGCGTTTCCTGCTGCTTCGATAGCTGCCGAGCCAAGGCCACCTCCAGGCATGCACAGGAACAGCCCAACGTCACCATAAGAGAGTATTTCCAACATCGAAGCTAACATCTGATAACCGATACGTGGCCGTTCTTTCCCTTCTGCATCTTTTTTCGGTTCAGATGGCGCTAGACCACCCCCTCCACCTGCCATTTGTTGAACCGAATGCATAAAGTTAATGAATTCCCAAGGGATCTCGTGCTCATGATCATCAAAATAACGCGAAACAGGCCGCATCCGGTAATCGGCAGCAATTTTCAGCATCTCATTCTGCTTGGCAATTGGTTTAGGTGCTTCAAATTCGATCATTTTCTCATCTCCTATTTCTATTTTCTCTCACCTTACCCAGGCTTATACGATCGCCAACCCGGTGAAGGTAGCAAAACCACGACCTTCACGCATCCATTTTTCGACGGGATGCTCCCGGATATAGCCGTGACCACCTAGAATTTGTACTGCACGGTCGGTCACCATCATGGCCATATCAACTGCACCTGTGTAGGCCAGATATGCTTCCTTGTACGCATCTTCTTTCCCGGTATCGAGCATCCAGGCGGCTTCCCAGGTGAGCACACGGATAGCCTCGATCTCGGTCGCCATCTCGGCCATCATAAAGGCGATCGATTGCTTCTGAGCCACCTTCATTCCGAACACCTCACGCTCTTTGGAATAATTTATGGCGTAATCCAATGCAGCCTTTGAAACACCCAATGCCAATGCAGCATTCGCCAGCCAGGCTGATGCCAGAATGGGAGCAAAATCATGCCCACCTACGCCGCCTAGCCGGTTGGTAGTGGGAATTTTTACCTCATTGAACTTTACTGGGTGCAAAAATAAGGCGTGAAGCCCAAGCAGCTTCTGCCGCTCTCCGATGCTCACACCTTCTTTTCCAGCAGGCACAATGAAACCCTGGGTCTTTCCATCCAGTGAAGCATACACGATCATCATCTTGGCATCCCTGGCAAATGGGACATAGGTCTTCTCACCCGTGATGATGATCTCATCTCCCTCGATGGTGGCCGTTGTCTTCAGGTCATTCGGGTCATAGTCATAATGTGGCTCAATGAGGGCTGCGGTATATGCTGCCCAATCGCCTTCAACAATCGGAGGCAGGTATTGGCTTTTCTGCTCCTCGCTGCCTCCCAGCAGGATCGGAACGGCAAATAACCCCGGTGCCATCACGGACAGTGTCGCGGGCAAGTCACCATACGCCATTTCCTCTGCTGCTAGCACCCCGGTCACTGCTGAATGCTCTCCGAATCCGCCATAGGCTTCGGGCGTGGAAGCCTGCAGCACTCCCAGTTCCCAGCCTTTTTTAATTAGGCTCAGCGGGAACTGGGCTTCCTCATCTGCATCGTGGGCGGCTGGTCGAAGGTTGCTGGTGGCATATCTGGCCACGGTATCGATCAGCATTTGTTGTTCTTCCGTTGGTTCAAATGAATACATGGGTTCCTCCTTCATCGTTTGGTTTGGCTAGAAATTATCGATCTCGCAATCAACACTCTGGTACTGAATAGGAACAAGGTTTGGGTTTTCCTCAATTTCTGTTAGGTTGGCGATCTTCAAGTAACCTCTCTGGTAGAGATATTCGACGTGTGCACCTGCCTCTTCTAGCGCTAACAAAATAGTGTATCCTTCAACTTTGCCGAACAGGTATTTTGACAGCTCAGCAATCGTGTGTGGGTTGGTTAACAGCTTAATGATAGTCTGTAATCTTTCCCGGTGCACCTTCCTTATCTCTTCGATCCTTCCATTCAGGTCATACACCGGGTTTTCGTGCCCACACAGGGTGAGCCTGACTTTTTTCGATAATTTACGGGCGATTTCCAAAGAAGACAGGTAGGTTTCTAACCCAGTTGATAACGTAATCTGCTCCGGAGCCTGGTGCGGGCTGGTCTTCTCAAGTATATGGTCTCCGCTAAATAGGACATCGTGTAATTGGATGATTACATGCCCAGCACAATGGCCAGGGACGTGGGTGAAGCTGAATGGACCTAATCTCATTCCAACGGCCTCGTAGGTGAGGTCAACATTCACCGAACGGTACAGGCTCTTGGTGATTTTATACATGGCAAGCTCGTTTTCACGTTGTTCAGCGGAAACGCCCGCTTCGGTGAGGAACTCTTCTAATCGATGGGCTGCTATGGACAAGCGCTCTTCGTGATTGGAAACAATACGCCGGTCGAGCTCATGGATACAGATTTTGGCCTGGCTGCGTTCGCGAATATATGGCAGTCCACCAAAATGGTCAATATGCCCGTGAGTGATGAAGATATGGCTTAACTGGCTGAACGTGATCGGTTCTCCCCGTAAATTACCGACTTCTTCAAATCCCGTCTCCAGCTCCTCGTTCGCTTCACCGAAGCCTGAACCGCTATCGATGAGCACGCGATACTTTCCAAATATCACCAGGTACACATTCCCAATTAATTGAGGGAATTCATGCAATTGGATCTGATAAATTTCTGCCTTACTTGAAGTCTGGTAGGTGTTCATCTACTGGATAACCAAACCCTTTAATAACAGGTCCGCAAACAGGTTGGCAATCTCGTCCGCTGAGCGTGGACCATCACTGCGGTACCAGGTAACTGACCAATTCATCACTCCCAGGATAGCTCTTCCGGTGAGAGATGGGTCAACATCACCGAATACCCCTTCTCGCTGCCCGGCAATGATCAAATCTCTCCACAATCTTTCGAATTTCTCCCTGCGCTCCGCCAGGCGGGTCTTTTGCTCAGGGTCAAGTGCACGCAGCTCTAGGAGCAACACGGCTGACAAGTTCTTATTTTCGGCGATCGTTTGAAAATAAGATAGCATGGCCTGGCGGAGTTTTTCATCCGGGGTAAGGGCCTGAGAAGACACAGCTTCCAGGTTTTTATTGATTAAATCCAGGGCTTCATCGAGGATATCTGCCAGGATTTCCTGTTTACTTGCAAAATGATGGTACAGGCTGGCTTTTTGGAGGTTAACCGCTTCAGCAATATCCTGCATGGACGTGGCATGGAAACCCTTCTCACTGAAGATCCTGGCCGCTGCCTCGAGGATACCCTCTCGGGTCAAGTTTCGCCTCCCTACCGAACATTCGGTAGGGATAGCATATCAAACTTACAGACTGATGTCAAGCGTTTTTACTCTTAATTTATTGGTGAGCTTTTGGTAAAGGGTTGCCAGAACTGCATGAATACGCTATAATCTGCCCGCTGTTCGTAGCGGGGCGTAGCGCAGTCCGGCTAGCGCGCTTGCATGGGGTGCAAGAGGTCCCGGGTTCAACTCCCGGCGCCCCGACAGCAACAAGCTCCAACTCCTCGTATAATATGGGGAGTTGGTTTTATTTGTCCGGGGAGAATGCTAGGAGAAAAATATGAGATTTCCGCTTGATTCTGGTTACCTTGAATACCAACGCTCAGGTAGCGGTATTCCACTTCTGTTCATCCACGGCTACCCCCTCTCACGCAAGATCTGGCAAGCCCAGCTCTCTGGCCTGGTGGATATCGCTGCCATGCTCGCTGTTGACCTGCGCGGTCATGGTGCCTCTTATCCATTCGATGGTCCATACTGGATGGACCTGCTGGCCAAGGATTGTTATCGATTAGTCATCGAACAAAAAGTCGATCTACCGCTCGTGGTTTGTGGCTTATCCATGGGCGGATATATTACCTTTGCCCTTTATCGTAATCACCCAGAAATATTTAAAGGCATGATCCTGACTTCCACCCGTGCTGCCCCCGATTCTCCGGAAGGCAAGGTGAATCGAGAAGCTGGAATAAAAAATGTCAGGGAGCAGGGCGTGCCAGTTATCGTCAATGGAATGCTTCCCAAGGTAGTATCCACAAAAACAAGCACATCGAACACCGCCCTGGTCAGTACCATCCAGCAGATCATGCTCGAGACGTCTGTAAATGGTGTGATCGGTGCCTTGCATGGCATGCGCGATCGCCCCGATTCCACACCTCTGCTCGCTAAAATCACCTGCCCCGTGTTGATCGTCCACGGAGCCGACGATCAGTTGATTCCCGTGGCAGAGGCGGAACTGATGAGCAGGCTTATTCCGTATGCCCAGCTAGTGGTTATTCCCGATTCAGGTCACCTGCCCAACATGGAACAGCCCCAATTTTTTAACCAGGCTGTGCGCGACTATTTGGATGGCTTATCTTGAGGGTAGTAAAGCTTGTGATTTAGGATGTAATGGAAGATATTCTCTGGGAGGAAGTAGCGCACGGGTTTACCCAGTGCCACCCGGTTGCGGATGTCAGTACCTGAAATCTCGATCAGGGGCGTATCTAGGAAAGTTATTTTCTCTCTTATCCCGGGAATTTCGATGACGACGGTGGAGAGATCACTCCCTTCACCTGGTCTACCCATTACTCCAAGCCCCTGGCACAGGGAGGTGAAGCGCTTTGGCTCATGCCAGGTCGGCAGGTCGTTCAAAGAATCGGCTCCCATTAAATAGATAAATTCATCGCGCGGCGATTTTTCGCGCAACAACTGCACGGTATCCGCCGCGTAATGCGGTGGCGGCCGATCAATATCTACTCGCGATAAGCTGAACTTCGCATTTCCGGCGATCGCTAATAGCACCATTGACATGCGGTCATCCGTATGCGTAATCCTCAGCGTCGTTTTATGGGGTGGATATGGAGTGAGCACCCACAGAACCTGATCCAAATTAAGCTGGGCTGCAGCTTCCTCTGCCAGGATCTGGTGCCCAATATGGGGTGGATCAAAGGTGCCTCCGAATACTCCAACTCTCATCGATTAATCCATCCACTCCAGCACATAATCACTGATGCTAACCATGTCACCTTCCTTGACGCCGGCTTTTCGCAAGTCTTTATCGATCCCCAAGGCTTGCAAAATACGCTGGAATCGCCTGATTGAAGCATCATTGTCCCAATATGTCATAGCAGCAGCTCTCTCGATCGCAGGTCCACTGATACGCCATCCATCCGAGATGCGTTTAATTTCATATCTTCTCGGATCCGCTACAGGCGAGTAAACCGGTAGGCTCTCTTCCGGGATAATAACCGGGGCCTCACGCAGCAGGTCATATGCTTTGGATAGCATTTGTTTTACATTGGTTCCTGTCGCAGCAGAGACTGCCATCACTGAGATATCTTTTTTCTTTAATTTCCGTTGGAAGCTCTCCCAGCGAGCCTGGACATCCGGCAAGTCCGACTTATTCAACGCCACCACCTGTGGTTTTTTCGCCAGGTCGGGGTCAAACAGAGCAAGCTCTGAGTTTATTTGGGCATAGTCAAGAAGTGGGTCTTCCGCCAGACCATCCAGCAGGTGAATCAAGACACGTGTCCGTTGTATGTGCCGTAAAAACTCAAAGCCCAGCCCAGTCCCCATGTGTGCCCCCTCGATCAGGCCAGGGATATCCGCTAGGATCAACGTTCGTTCACCGTCAAGCACAGCCACACCTAAATTGGGCTCGATCGTCGTGAAAGGGTAATCAGCGATCTTCGGTTTAGCGTTGGTAATAGCTGCTAGCAGTGTGGATTTACCTGCATTCGGCACACCAATGATCCCCACATCAGCGATCAAGCGCAGCTCCAAGCGCAGGTTACGTTCCTCCCCCGGTGCACCTTTTTCAGCCATTCGTGGAGCCTGGTCGCGCGAGTTGGCAAAACGGGCATTGCCTCGCCCACCTCTGCCCCCTTTGCATAGCACGACTTCCTGATCAGCATCCACAAGGTCTGCAATCAACTTTCCATCATCGACATTGTAGATGATCGTCCCTGGTGGAACTGTAATAACCAGGTGTTCGGCTGAATGCCCAGTCCGGTTGCTCTTCGCACCTGGTTTACCATCCGGAGCAATAAAGCGATGCTGGTGCTGGAATTCCTGCAGGGTATTCAAGATTGGCGATACCTTGAAAATTACATCACCACCTCTGCCTCCATCGCCACCATCAGGACCGCCGCGAGGAATATACTTTTCACGGCGGAAATGGACCGAGCCATCCCCACCCTTACCCGATTTTACGTAAATTTCTGCTTCATCAATAAACATGATTGGATTGCCTGCTTCTATGTGCTTCGCGTAGGATTATACCATTCTCAAATATCGCTCCTTTTGATTGTGCTATTTTTGTCCAATACTAGTTTAATGGTTGTATCTTCATTGTGGGGAATTGCACTATAGTTAAAACTGTGGTAGAGTAATACCTATTCCGCCCAAACAGGAGGAGCGATGGCAGACAAATTTGTTCCGAATATCGTTGTTGGCCGGTTACCACTCTATCTTAGAACCTTACAGCTGATGAGCCAGGAAGGCCGCCGGGTAACTTCATCGCAGGAGCTTGGAGAAAAGCTGGGCATTTCTGCAGCCCAAATCCGCAAAGATCTATCTCAGTTCGGTGAGTTTGGCAAACAAGGCACCGGATACAACATCGATTACCTCACTGACCAGCTGCGCAAGATCCTGTGCGTCAATAAAGTATGGGATGTAGCTGTGGTGGGCATTGGTGATGTGGGCCATGCCCTGGCGCGGTACCAGGGCTTTTCCAATCGAGGTTTCCGAGTTGCACTTTTATTCGACAATGATCCTCAAAAGATCGGGACAGAGGTCGGAGGCTTTGTCATCGAGGATATTTCCGATATGGTTTCCAGGATCAAGCTATCAGGGGTGCAAGTTGCCATGTTATCCGTCCCGGTAGACTATGCTCAACAGGTAACCAACCAATTGGTCGAGGCTGGGGTGAAAGCCATCCTTAATTATGCGCCGATTAATATCTCAGTGCCACCTGAAGTGCATGTTCAATACATTGATCCTGTATTGCACCTGCAACGCATGACCTATTATCTGGATTAAATAAAAAAGGTGAGCTGCTCAATACCTAATCAGATTAGCTCACCTGGATATTTTTAATATATTAAACAGTGATCAAGTTTCGCCTGAGCATATCGTGCATTTTAATTGCTCGTGCAGCTCCAAGTACGATGCACGTGGTTGGGTTATCTACCAGATAAGCCGGCACACCCAACTCCTTGGTGAACAGCTTATCGATCCCACGCAATAATGCCGCACCACCGCACAAGGCAATGCCCCGGTCGATAATATCTGAAACCAGCTCTGGGGGTGTTTTTTCCAACACATGCCTGGCAGTTTCAACGATAGCATGCAGTGGCTCTTCAACTGCGTCAATGATCTCTCCGGTTGTCAATGTAATCGGCCTGGGTAAGCCGCTTACCTGATCCTGCCCCTGGATTTCCACACTTTGTTCTTCATCCTGAGGTACAGCAGCCCCGATTTTGATCTTCACCTGTTCGGCAGTGATCTGTCCAATAATCAGGCCGTATTTCTTGCGAACATAACTCACAATGGCTTCATCCAGTGATGTCCCACCGGCCCGTAATGTCTCACCGGTGACGATCCCATACATGGCAATTACTGCCACCTGGGTTGTGCCTCCCCCCAGACACAAGATCAGGTTTCCTGAAGGTGTCCCGATGGGTAGATCAATCCCAATTGCAGCAGCAAGGGGTTGCTGGATCAAGGCTACATCACGGCTGCCTGCCTGTAGTGCTGCTTCATGAACAGCTCGGCGTTCGACGCTCGTGATACCATTCGGAACGGTGATCATCACCTGCGGCCGGAAGAATTGCAATGGCCCACCCAGTTTACGTAGGATATCTCGCAAGATATACTCGGCTACTTCGTAATCGGCAATTACTCCGTTTCGCAAGGGCCGGTTAACTTCAATCGTATCGGGTACCCGCCCAAGCATATCCTGGGCTTCTTTGCCCCATGAGACCATTTTCTGTTCAGAAATGATGATCGCTGCGACAGTCGGCTCGTCAAGCAGCATTTGCCCACCTTCGGCAGCCCGCGTGTTATTTGTACCGAGATCAATTCCGAGGTCTTTCGAAAATATCGGCATTTTTATTTAGGTGGTTCTTCGCTGGTACCAGGAAACCTGGTACGCTGTCCACGATAGCGCTTCACCGCCTGCAAGCGTAGGTTGGACCGCCTTAGAGCAGATTCGATCTTCAGGTAGGCGTCACTATCCGCAGGTAAGCCTTGCTTGAGGTATTCCTCAGCGCGCCTCTTTGCCGCTTCAGCCCGGTTGATGTCAATCTCCTGCACATTCTCAGCCGCGTCTGCCATCACTGTGATCAGGTCAGGTTGAACTTCGATGACCCCACCTGCAACCGTGAAGATTTGCTCCTGGCCTTGATAGCGGACACGTAAAATGCCGAATTTTAATGTCGATAACAGCGGTGCATGGTTGGGTAGGATACCCATCTCTCCCTGGATGCCAGGGACGATCACCATATCAGCCTCACCAGCAAACACCTGGCGGTCTTGTGATACGATTTCACACCGAATGGACATGGTTAGCCTTCTACTGCCAGCCTTTAGGCAGTTTTCGCTAGCTGGTTGGCCTGCTCGACAACTTCATCGATTCCTCCAACCATCATGAATGCCTGTTCCGGAAGATCATCATGCTTCCCTTCAAGGATCTCCCTGAACCCGCGCACCGTCTCGCGCAATGGGACGTATCGGCCTTCTCGCCCGGTGAATACGGTGGCAACGTAAAATGGCTGCGAGAAGAAGCGTTCTATCTTTCGCGCCCTTGACACGATCAGCTTGTCATCTTCACTCAATTCATCGACACCAAGAATGGCAATGATGTCTTGCAAGTCCTTATAACGCTGTAGCACGCGCTGGACTTCACGAGCCGTATTGTAATGCTCCTCACCCACGATGAGTGGGTCGAGGATGCGCGAGGTAGAGGTCAGAGGATCGACCGCCGGGTAAATACCCTTTTCAACGATCGAACGCTCCAGGGCAATCGTGGCGTCCAGGTGGGTGAAGGTCGCCACGGGTGCCGGATCGGAGTAATCATCGGCAGGTACGTATACAGCCTGCATGGAAGTGATCGACCCGTGACGTGTTGATGTGATGCGCTCCTGCAGCTCACCCATTTCGGTGGCCAAAGTTGGTTGGTAACCTACTGCAGACGGCATGCGACCCAGCAGCGCCGATACTTCTGAGCCTGACATGCTGAACCGGAAGATGTTATCAATGAAGAGCAATACATCACGTCCTTCATCACGGAAGTATTCAGCCATCGATAGGGCTGCAAGGGCCACGCGTAACCTCACACCTGGAGGTTCATTCATCTGACCATAAACCATGACGGTATCCTTCATCACGCCCGATTCGATCATTTCACGGTAGAGTTGAGTCCCCTCACGCGTTCGTTCACCTACCCCAGCAAAGACTGAGTTTCCCTGGTGGACCGTGGCGATTGAGCGGATCAGCTCTGTGATGATTACCGTCTTGCCCACACCCGCACCACCAAAGATGCCCGTTTTACCACCCCGGGTGAACGGGGCAATTAAATCAATGACTTTAATACCTGTTTCGAACACTTCCACCCGCGTGGACTGATCTTCAAATTTTGGAGCAGGCCGATGGATTGGGTAATATAGCTCAGCGGTAACCTCCGAACCTCCGTCCACAGGGCGTCCTAATACATTAAAGACCCGGCCGAGGGTAGCTGGTCCCACCGGCACTTTGATCGGTGCACCCAAAGCATTCACAGGTAAATTTCTCTGCAAGCCATCCGTCGAGTCCATCGCGACACAGCGCACCCAGTTATTCCCCAGGTGTTTTTCAACTTCGAGGATCAGCGGTAGCTGTCCTTCGCGTGTCACTTCCAGGGCATCATACACATCCGGTAGTTGCCCAATCGGAAATTCAACATCTACTACACCACCCATTACCTGCACAACCTGGCCGGTCAATCGAGCCATGCGTACCTCCTGATAAACATAATAACATCATTTTATTGCCAAAGCCTCTACACCACCGACAATATCAAGGATTTCACCTGTGATACCTTGCTGTCGGGCTTTGTTGTATTCGAGCTGAAGAGCACTAGCCAGCTCGGTGGCACTGTCAGTCGCATTCTTCATTGCCACCATTCTGGCGGCATGCTCGCTTGCCAGGGATTCCATGATCGCCTGGTAGACCTGCAGTGCGGTGAATCGTGGCACGATTTCATCGAGAATTTCTTCCTCATTGGGTTCATAAATGTAAGCCGCAGCAGCTTTTTTGGTTTGCTCGAAAGCAACGACCCGGCCTTCTCCACCGCCAATCTCCAGTGGGAGCAGCTGCTTGATCGTTGGAACCTGCAAGACCATATTGATAAAGTCGGTATATACCAGATATACCCGGTCAGCCTTTCCACTCAGAAACTCATCCACGGCCAGTCGTCCAATCGCTGAAACATCTGAGAACGACGGTGCGGCTGGCAAATGGCTGAATTCAGCAATCACGCGCTTCCGCCTGCGCATCATCATATCCCGGCCTTTACGGCCAACGCAAATGTAATTTACAGGTGTTTCCTTGGAATTAAATTTACTCAATACAAAGCGGACAATATTTGAGTTGTATGCGCCTGCCAGACCACGATCTCCGGCTATTAAAACAACCAGTTCGGTTCGGTCTTCAGCTCTTGGCGTAAGCAAGGGATGCAAAGTAGCTCGGCCAGGCTGACCGGCAATATGGGTCAAAACCTGCCAGGCTTTGGTGGCGTACGGCCTGGTGCGTAGCATAGCCGCCATCGCCTTGCGCACATTGCTGGCACTCACTGCTTGTAGAGCCCGAGTTACCTGGGCAATATTCTTGACGCTGCGTATGCGAAGTCTGACTTCCCTAGCGTTTGCCATTTATCCTCATCCAATAAAGCTATTGCCAGGTTGATGTAAATGTCGTTAAAGCTTCAGTGAGCTTAGCTTCAGTTTCAGGTGTGATCTTCTTTTCTTCGGTGATCGACTTGCCGATCTCCGGATGTGAAGTCGCCATATAGCGCAGCAGAGAGGTCTCCCACCTGCGCATTTGATCTAAGGGTACGTTATCAGCAAAACCGCGTGTGCCAGCGAAAATTTCGATGATCTGATCTTCCAATGATAAAGGTTGGTATTGCGGTTGCTTCAAAATCTCCTGGAGGTGCTGACCACGATTGAGCTGAGCCTGGGTAGCTTTGTCCAAATCGGAGCCGAACTGAGCAAAAGCGGCCAGCTCGCGGAAAGCAGCCATATCCAGTCGCAATCGACCAGCCACCTGGCGGAACGCACGTGTTTGGGCATCGCCTCCCACGCGTGATACTGAAAGACCTACGTTCACAGCTGGCCGGATACCAGCATAGAACAGGTTGCCTTCCAGGTAGATCTGCCCATCGGTGATCGAGATCACGTTGGTTGGAATGTATGCAGACACATCGCCGAGCAGAGTCTCAATAATCGGTAGGGCAGTGAGTGAACCACCGGTACCGCTGAGCCTTACAGCTTTATAACCATCCGGATTATCCAGCTTTTTAATAGCTTCAGCTACGTACTGCCTGGCTAACGGTCCACCAAACACCTCACCATCCAGACCATCGTTCTTTTCGGCGACATTCCCAACATAGTCTTGCTTCACAATTACATACTGGTCAGCAAGCCGTGCCGCCCGTTCTAACAAGCGAGAGTGCAAGTAAAACACATCGCCAGGGTAAGCTTCACGCCCAGGCGGTCTACGCAGCAGCAGTGATACCTGGCGGTATGCCCAGGCATGCTTCGAAAGGTCATCGTAGATGCAGAGCGCGTCACGCCCGGTTTCCATGAACTCTTCCCCAATGGCACAACCTGCATACGGGGCGATGTATTGAAGGGCGGCAGGCTCATCAGCAGCAGCAACAACCACGGTTGTGTATTCCATGGCACCATAGCGCTCCAGGGTGGCTACGGTGCGAGCAATGGCTGCTTTTTTCTGCCCGATGGCGACATAGATGCAGAAAAGCTCCTTGCCTTTCTGGTTAATGATCGTGTCAAGTGCCAGGGCAGTTTTTCCTGTCTGGCGGTCGCCAATGATCAATTCACGCTGGCCTCGCCCCAAGGGGATCATCGAGTCAATCGCTTTAAGCCCAGTTTGTACGGGTGAATCCACGTCTTTACGCTGTACCACGCCTGGTGCAATACGTTCGATTGGTCGGAAGCTGTTCGATTTGATCGGCCCCTTTCCATCGACAGGGATACCCAGGGCATTCACTACCCGGCCTACCATGCCATCCCCAACCGGAACAGATGCGATTCTACCCGTAGCGCGTACTAACATCCCTTCCGCGATTTCAGAGTATTCGCCCATGATGATGACGCCTACGTTGTCTTTCTCAAGGTTGAAGGCGATTCCCATCACCCCATTAGCAAACTGTACCAGTTCCTGTGATTTGACATCCACCAGCCCGCGGACGCGGGCAATACCATCACCCGCTTCGACGACATTCCCAACGTCACTTAAGCCTAATTCAGGCTTGTAGGAATCGATTTGCTTTTGAAGATCATCAGTGATTTGCTTGATTAGGTCTGTCATTACTCCCTCCGGCTGCATTGCTACTCAGTTAAGGATGCTACCGTGCTGGCATCCAACCGGTCAATGAGCGCCAATAACAACTTCACCGTATTATCGTAGTCATCGCGATGGATGATCGAGCTATGGGAATGAATATGGCGAGCGGTCACCCCGAGAACGATGGTTGGCACCCCGATGCCATGCAGGTGTATGGCCGCGCCATCGGTCGCACCACCTTCAATTGCTGACAGTTGTAAAGGAACCCCAACCTGTTTGGCAACCTCAATTACCAGGTCCCTCAGGCGGATATTGGGGATCATCCTTACGTCATATAACACCATGCTTGGACCTTGCCCAAGCTTGAGCGATGATTCATCTGGTTTGATACCTGGGATATCACCAGCGATATCCGACTCTAGGACGATCGCTACATCCGGGTCAACTGCTCGTACGCTGGTGGTTGCGCCGCGAATCCCAACCTCCTCCATCACGGTTGCCACGCCATACACCGTGTTGGGGTGATGCTTATTCTGCAGTTCTTTTAAAGCCGATATGAGCATGGCAGTTCCAACCCGGTCATCGAAGGCTTTTGACAGGTAGGTTTTCCCGCCGGTTAGCTCGACAAAATCAGCCCTGGGGGAGACCGGATCACCTAACTGTACACCCGCAGCCTCAACATCTTCCTTACTGGTGGCCCCGATATCGATATACATATCTTTACGCTTGACTACTTTTTCCCGCTCATCGGCGGGTAATAAATGAGGGGGTTTCGCACCGATTACACCAACAACATCACCTTTCTTTGTTTGAACGACAACCCGCTGGCCTAAAAGGACCTGGTCAAACCAACCACCGAGCGTTAAGAATTTTAAGAATCCTTCAGGTGTAATTTGCTTGACCATGAAACCGATTTCGTCCATATGACCGGCCAGCATGATCCTAGGTCTTTCAGCATCCCCGAGTTTTCGGCAGATCACGCTCCCAATCTTGTCCTGGCTAAGCTCTCCATAGCCATCCAGATATTTCCGTACAATAGCACGGATCGGTGTTTCGTAGCCTGATACTCCTGGAGTTTCAGTTAGTTCTTTCAGTAAATTTAATGTAAAATCCATTGGAGGGATACCTCAAATTTCAGGAATAAAAGCGGTCAAATGATACCTGAAAGAATCAATCTTGTCTAGTTATCGCGCTCTTTCAAATAAAATATTACTGAATGATAATCGTTCGGTAACATTATCTTTTGATTTGACTAGGTTATTCACGAAGTGAAGCTTTCCTATAAAATATTGAAGAAGGTTATTCTTGAGATCGAGGAGAAATGCAAATGATTCACATAATAACCGATACAACTTCCGGTCTTCCCAGGGAATATGCTGAAAAATATCATATTCCAGTGATTCCTCAGATCATTAACTTTGAAAACAAGTCATTTTACGAGGGAGTGGATATTAACAACGCACAATTCATGCGTATGCTTAAAGAAGCAAAAATTCTTCCGAAAACCGCCGCCCCTCCTCCCGAACTTTTTGTAAAGGAATTTGAGCAACTTGTTCAATTAAACGAACCGATTTTTTGCATTCATCCATCTGCTGAGGTAAGTGGCACCGTCAGGTCAGCCCAAACAGCAGCTCTGGAATTCCCCACAGCGGATATCCGCGTCATTGATACCCGCACGATCGGTAGCCCTCTTGCAACACTCATCGAGCTAGCTGCTGAGTGGAACGAAGCCGGTGTGGGTGCAGACATGATCGAGCGAAATATTGAGCAAATGATCCCTCGCAACCGCGTCTATTTCATGGTGGACACTCTTGAGTATTTGGCCAAAGGTGGCAGGATTGGTGGCGCTGCGGCGCTCTTGGGAAGTGTCCTCAAAATAAAACCTATCCTTGTTTTGAAGGATGGGCGCGTTGACCAATTCGAAAAAGAACGGACTCAGAAACATGCCTTCAACCGCATGATTGAGCTGGTGAAAACCCAGGCTGCCGGAAATGGGCAAGCGTTTGTATCCGTGATGCATGCTGCTGTACCAGAACTGGCGGTTAATTTTCGCGATGCGTTATGCGGGATAATGAATATCACCAATATCCCAATTCTCGATGTGCCCCCAGCAATCGTCACTCATGGAGGCCCTGGTATTTTGGCCGCGGCTTTCTTTACCGACGGCTTGTAATAAACCAGTTTTGGATGCTTAAAGGCTCGTCATTTTCTTGTGGCTTTACCCTTACATAAGAGCCATCTGCAAGCATCCTCCTGGCTTTGATATTGTCCTGGTAATAGATCTTCAAGATATTATCGCGGATATGCAGGATCATGTCCTTGTCCTGCACCGGGAATAACGCTTCAACCCGGCGGTCAATATTGCGCGGCATTAGATCAGCGCTGCCGAGATATATCTCCTCATTGCCGCCATTTTTAAAGTAGTAGATACGGCTGTGCTCAAGGAACCTACCCACAATGCTAGTGACTTGAATATTATCACTGACCCCTGGCAAGCCTGGCCGCAAGCAGCAGATACCTCGTACGAATAGATCAACCTTTACCCCGGCTTGTGAAGCTACATAAAGCAACTGGATCATCTTCTTATCGACAAGTGAGTTGATCTTGAAAATGAGGTGTCCCTGTCCGCCGTTTCTTTGAATCTCGATTTCTCGATTTATTAGGGCGGTCATCTGGCTGCGCAAGTTAATCGGAGCCACCAACAGTTTTAAGTATTCTTTTTTGGAGGAGTATCCAGTAAGGTAATTAAATAGATCTGTAGCATCGGCCCCCATTTGTGGGTCGCAGGTGAACATGCCGATATCTTCGTAGATCTGGGCCGTGATAGCATTGTAATTCCCAGTTGCCAGATGGAGGTACCTGGTAATGCCTTCTCCTTCCTTGCGAATCACCATCGCGACTTTAGAGTGGGTTTTCAATCCCAGCAAGCCATAGACCACATGCACTCCTTCTTTTTCAAGCATCCTGGCCCAGACGATATTGCTCTCTTCATCAAAACGAGCTTTAAGTTCAACCAATACGGCCACTTGCTTCCCATTCTCGGCTGCTTCGAGTAAGGCATCCACAACGGGCGGTTTGCTTCCAACCCGGTAGAGAGTCATTTTGATCGCCAGTACATCCGGATCATTGGCTGCAGTTTTCAAGAATTTAATCACCGGTGAGAACGAGTCATATGGATGGTGCAGCAGGATGTCATGCTCACGAATTGCAGCAAATATGTTTTCACCATCAATGTGCTTAAGCGGCCTTGGCACAGCCGGCTTGAATGGCGGATCCTTGATATCGTAGCGGTCAATGGCATGCAGCGCCCATAGGTCACTGTATCCCATCGGCCCTTCAATCGTGTAAACCTCATTTCGGGTGATCTCGAGGTTTTCTATCAAAATCTCCTGGATACGTGCAGACATTGTCTCGTTGATGGTGATCATGATCACAGTTCCAAAGCGTCGTTGCCTAACCGTTTGTTCCATGGTCTCCAACAAATCTGCCGCTTCCAATTCCTGGATTGCCATATCAGCATCTCGGACTACCCGGAACGGGTAAGCTTGAACGACCTCCATTCCCGGAAATAACGAAGACAGGTTCGTAGCGATAACTTGCTCCAGCCAAACAAAATAATGGTGATAAGGAACTGTCCCATCCTTCCGCACTCCTCCGGATGAGCGTTTTATGGGTACCAGGCGAGGTAAGGTGTTTGGAACCTTAATCCTGGCGAAATGCTGATTTCCTTTTTTATCCTTAAGCAACACTGCCATATTTAATGAAAGGTTTGATATATGCGGGAAAGGATGCCCTGGATCGAAAGCCAACGGGGTTAACACAGGGAATATCACATCACGGTAGTAGTTTTCGATGTTTTCTTTTTGCTGTTTATTCAGCTCTTTATAATCCAGGATGAAGATGCCAGCATCCTTCAAAGCAGGTATGAGCTTGGTCCGGAAATATGATGATGCTTCCTTCATTGCAGAACTTGCTACCTTACGGATTTCTGCCAGCTGTTCCGCCGGGGTCAATCCATCAGCAGGTAGATCAAGCACACCCGCATCCACTTGTTTCTTTAAACCAGCGACTCTCACCATGAAGAACTCGTCCAGGTTTGAGCCAACAATTGCGAGAAACTTCACCCGTTCTAGAAGAGGGTTATTTTCATCGACAGCTTCTTCGAAAACACGGTGCTGAAATTGAAGTGCGCTGAGCTCGCGGTTAATGAATAATCGCGGAGAGTCCAGGTCGATTATTGTTTCTGGGCTAACAGTTTTTTCAGTTGTTGTGTCCAATGCACACCTTGATGACCAGAGTTATTAGCCAAATCTACCCATGATGTAATCTTCGGTACGTTTGTCTTTAGGGGTGACAAACAATTCCTGCCCCATTCCTTGTTCAATCACTTCGCCTTGCAAAAAAAATATCGCGAGGTCAGCCACGCGTGCTGCCTGCTGGATGGAGTGTGGAACCAGGATGATTGTATACGTTTTTTTAAGTTCCTGCAATGAAGCTTCTACTTTACCGGTTGAGATAGGATCCAGGCCAGATGTCGGTTCGTCCAGCAGGATCACTTCAGGTTTCAAGACCAGGCTGCGGGCAAGACACAGCCGTTGTTGTTGGCCACCCGACAAGGCGATTGCTGGATCATCCAAGCGATCCTTGACTTCATCCCACAAGGCAGCCTGTCTCAGGCTGCTTTCGACAGCTTCATTCATCGTTTTGCTGCTTTTTTCACCAGCGACTTCCAGGCCATAGGTGAGATTACCCCGGATACTCATCGGTAGTACAACCGGACGGGCGAAAACCATACCGACCCGCCTGCGTAACGAGATCACATCTACCCTAGGCCCCAGGATATCCTCGTTGTCCAGCAGCACTTTTCCCGTTAACAGCTTCACGTCCGCCAGGTCATTCAAACGGTTGAACACGCGCAGGATCGAGGATTTTCCACCACCAGCTGGACCGAAAAACACTGTAATCTGGTTTGCCGGGATATCGATACTGATATCCCGCAGCGATTCCTTCCCATCAGAATACATCAGATTCAAGTGCTCAATCTTTATCTTGATCATCATTGCAACCTACCATTGCCTATGCGCACGTGCCCTGGAACGTATGAGCGTTGCAATCAGGTTCATCCCAAGCACAAAAGCGATCAACACTAAAGCCGTCCCATATTGAATTTGAACAGGCATGCCTGGTACTTGCGTGGATATCACATATAAGTGGTATGGCAACGCCATGGTTGGATCAAATACGGATTGAGGTAATTTCGGTAGGAAGAAAGCCGCCGCAGTAAACAGGATCGGTGCAGTTTCACCAGCTGCGCGTTCCAAACCAAGGATCACGCCCGTCATAATCCCAGGCAGCGATTGAGGAAGGACAATCCTGCGGATAGTTTGCCATTTGGTGGCACCGACCGAAATGCTTACCACTCTGAAGGATTGCGGCACCGCTCTCAAAGCTTCTTCGGCCGTGCTGATGATCACCGGTATGGTCATGATGGATAAGGTCAGCGAACCTGCCAGAATGCTGGTTCCGAATTTCAAGAAAATCACGAACATTCCCAATCCGAAGAGTCCATAGACCACTGAAGGAATTCCTGCCAGATTGATGATCGAGATGCGTATCATCCTCGTCCAGCGGTTATCGGGGGCATACTCTGATAGGTAAATTGCTGACCCAATTCCCAGTGGAACCGAAAATACCGCCGTGCCAATCGTGAGCAAAATTGTGCCCACAATCGCTGGCATGATCCCACCTTGCTTGACGCCATCAGACGGAAATGTGGTTAAGAATTCCCAAGAGATGGCTGGTAATCCTTTAATTAATATGTAGATGACAATGGCACAAATCGGGATAACCGTGAGCACCGTGGTGAGTAATAAAAAGCCAAATCCAATCTTCTGTTTGAATAGGCGCGTTCCAGAAGATCCAGGATTTTTATAAAGTTTGGCTATCCGCCCAATCACACTAAAATCTCCCTAGGATAATATCCGTTCAGAACGCTTGCGCTGTTTGAACATCGCCGAAGACGCCGCTATATTGATGCCAAGCGATATCACGAATAAAACCAGCCCGATGAAGAACAGCACATGGTAATGCGTGCTTCCGGTAGCTACCTCACCCATCTCAGCAGCAATGGTGGCAGTCATTGTTCTTACCGGACTAATAAATGAGTTCAGATGGATTGGCATAATTGGCGCATTCCCGGTGACCATCATCACTGCCATCGTCTCACCGATAACCCGCCCAACTCCCAGCATGACACCGGTGATCACCCCGCTACGCGCGGCTGGTAAGGTTACCCGCCAGATGGTCTGCCATTGGGTAGCCCCCAGGGCAAGTGCCGCATCCCGATACGACCTGGGTACCGAATCAAGAGCATCTTCAGCCACAGAGACGATCGTGGGTATAGCCACTGCACTGAGTAATATAAATCCAGCCAATGCTGAGAGACCGGTTGGCAAGTCCAGCAAACGGCGGAGGTTTGGGGCCAGTATGATGATACCCAGAAAACCAAGTACCACCGATGGGATGCCCCCTAATACTTCAACGATCGGCTTCAGGAAATCGCGCGTCTTACGCGGGGCAACTTCAGCGATGTATACTGCGGTAAACAAGCCAACCGGTATGGCAATCACCGCGGCTCCGATGGTTACTATGATCGAACCGCCCAGTAAGGGTAGTAAACCAAAATAATCTTCGATCGGATACCATCGTGTGGATAACAGGTTAGATATCGAAACCTCTTGAAGAGTCGGTAAGCCTTCACGCAATAAAAAGAAAAATATCATCAAGACAAAGATGATTGCCGAATAACCCGATACCTTAATTAATAAAGTCAGGATAAATTCCGTTGGTTTTTGTGTCTTGTTCATTCTTTCCATATGAATCGATGAGGTTATTTAATCGGGACAAATCCCAACTGTTTAACAATTGCCTGCGCTTCAGGAGTCATGATCCAATTTATGTAGTCCAACACCTTGCCGGTAGGTTCTCCATTGGTATACATATATAGGTCACGAGCGATGGGATACTTTCCGCTGTTCACCGTCTCCGCAGACGGCATTACAAAAGGCCCTGAGGCATCTTTTCCAACTGCAACGACTTTCACTTCAGGGGTAACATATCCGAGCCCATCATAGCCAATTGCATTCGGGTTATCCCTGGTTTCAGCGGTGATCCCTTCGGAAGAAGGCAGTAGCAGCGTATCAGGCGAAAAAAAGGTTTTATTGTTTGGATCGCCCATTCGGACTACGTTCTCAAGAAAGAACACATGGGTTCCTGAATTGGTTTCCCTTGATAAGCGCACGATCACCCGGTCTTCTCCTCCCAGCTCTTTCCAGTTATTTATTTTTCCGCTATAAATATCCGACAACTGCTGGATGGTTAGTTCGTTTACCGGGTTGGTTGGGTTCACTACGATCGCAATCGCATCCCTGGCAACAACGAATTCTTTGGGTGTTACTCCATTTGCCTGCGCTTGTTGGACCTCTTCTGCTTTGATCTGCCGGCTGGCATTGGCAAGGTCAACTGTCCCATTAATTAATGCAGCTATGCCCGTCCCAGAACCCCCACCTGTAACGGAAATCTCAATCTCAGGGTACAGCTCATGGTATTTTTCTGCCCAAGCCAAAGCCAGGTTTACCAGGGTATCTGATCCTTTATTTACGATCGTGGATGCCTGAGCATTACTTAGACCACCTGGATTGGCTTTACCGCCCGTGCTACAAGCAGAAAACAAGAGCAAAAAAAGCAATAATAAAGTACCTGTTTTCATCTTGAAAATTATAGCTTATAAATTCGTGCAAACAAGGAGATGACGAATAATCCAGTTATCGAGTAAAATTTTAAAGTATGAGTAATCCTGAACCTGTGTTTAGCATCATCGATCTTGACTTCTTCTACGGGGCTGTTAAAGCGCTACAGCAGATTAATATGGAAGTACAGCCGAACCTCATCACAGCCTTGATTGGTCCGTCGGGCTGTGGCAAATCGACGTTCTTGCGCTGTCTCAACCGGATGAACGATACCATCCCTGGCACCCATGTTGAAGGCCGAATTTTACTCAATGGGAAAGATATCTATGCGCAAGATGTGGATTTAGCCAATCTCCGCCAGCGAGTGGGCATGGTTTTCCAAAAACCCAATCCTTTTCCACAGTCCGTATATGACAACGTGGCCTTCGGACCTCGCGTCGTGGGTCTCACCAAGGATAAAAAAGAACTTGACAATATTGTTGAGCGAAGTTTACGCCAGGCCGCTCTATGGGACGAAGTCAAAGACCACATCAATGAAAATGCAATGGGTTTTTCTCTAGGCGAGCAGCAACGCTTGTGCATCGCCCGTTTACTGGCAGTTCAGCCTGAGGTTATCTTGATGGATGAACCTGCATCAGCCCTAGATCCAATTGCAACCACGCATATTGAAGAATTGATTACTGAGCTAAAGAAGGACTACACGATTGTGATCGTTACCCACAACATGCAACAAGCCGCCCGAGTTTCTGATTTCACGGGGCTGTTTTGGCTCGGTGAATTAATTGAATTCTCACCAACTAATATTATGTTCACGCGCCCTGAAAAACAGCTCTCCGAAGACTATATCACCGGTAAGCTTGGGTGAACCTTGCTTTCATCAACTACTGGTATTAATTACTGCTGTTAATTGTTTTATCTGGAAGACTTTTCGAACCAAGTGTCAAGCTCTTTTTCAGTTGGCTCAACCAATATTGAACCGTCGGGAAATACAATGGTAGGTACACTCCGCATCCCATGGTTGGCGGCCATAACAAATTGCTCAGCAGCCGGGTCCTTATCGACATCTATCCAGATGTATCTAATAGCATTCCGGTCAAAATACCGACGCACTCGTGAACAATCACCGCACCACCAGGTAGCATATATTGTGATTTCTGTTTCCACTATCATCACCTTTGTGTTCGTTTGGATTTCGAGGATAACTTAAGCAATTTTACCAAATCATTCCATGATGAAACACTGGTATCTCGGAACGATAGGATTCAGCTATAAGGAATGGGTTGGCCCATTTTATCCAGCGGGCACGACCGCACGCGATTATCTTCCTTACTACAGCAAAATATTCAACGCTTTGGAGCTCGATACAACCTTTCACTCAATTCCTCCCAGAGCCTCGGTCGAAGGGTGGAACAACACTGTCCCGTTAGATTTTAAATTCTGCCCAAAGACACCTCGTTCAGTCACCCACGAGCTGCGATTAAAAGGCGCGGAGGGGATAATGGCTGAATTTTTAGACGCCCTCTCGCCAATTAAGCAAAAACTCGGGCCAATCCTGATCCAACTTC
The DNA here is from genome assembly GCA_003105035.1 of Anaerolineales bacterium. Classification (NCBI taxonomy): domain Bacteria; kingdom Bacillati; phylum Chloroflexota; class Anaerolineae; order Anaerolineales; species Anaerolineales bacterium. The sequence continues at coordinate 84,837 of PQAL01000036.1, forward strand.
CACCTAGCTTTCGGCAGGAAAACTATCCCATCCTGCAAAATTTTCTTGAGGCCCTGCCTCACACCTACCGGTATGCAGTCGAATTTCGTCATGCATCGTGGTATAACGATAAAACCACCGAGCTGCTCAGGCGACATCAAGTTGGTTGGGTAGCGGTAGACTTTCCCAAGATTCCCCGGAAAATTATTCCCACTACCGATTTCATGTTTCTCCGCTGGATTGGCGTGAATGGTATGTATCAGGGTCATTCTTATGAACGAATAGACACAACTGGTCAATTACACTGGTGGCTTCAGGCAATGCAGGAGTTTTACCCCCAAATTCCTGTCGTCTATGGTTTTTTTAATAACGATTATGCTGGATATGCAGCTGGAACTTGCCAAAGGTTTATGCTCCTGGCTGGCCTGATAGATCCGAGCCAGGATCTTCCCTATCAGGAAAGACTGTTTTAACAGATAGAATAAAACATCGGAAATTATTTTCATACTATCGATATCGTATTTCAATGGAGAGTTAATAATGATCGTTGCAATAATCAATATCCATGTCAAACCAGAGTCTGTGGAGCTATTTAAAGCAGCTACGATCGATAACGCCAGAAATAGCATGAAAGAGCCCGGAGTGATCAGGTTTGATTTTTATCAACAAACCGATGATTCATTCCGATTTGTGCTCGTTGAAATATACAAGACGGAAGTCGATATCGCTAAACATCGCGACACTGCCCATTATGTGCGTTGGCGCGATAGTGTGGCAGACATGATGGTGGAGCCCCGCGCTCGTAATACTTACCATATCGTGTACCCCCCTGAAGCTGAGTGGTAAATGCAGTTCGAATTTACCACTGCTTCTCGCATCATCTTCGGCCCAGGCAGGATCAGTACCATTCCTGCCCTAATCGAAGAATTCGGGACGCGCATCCTAGTTTTTAATGGGGCACCACCGGATATATCGAACCGCCTGGTTAAGCTCCTGGCTGACCAACAGATGGAAACCATGATCCTTGCTGTCAAAGGTGAACCGACGGTTGCATCCATTCAAGAGCTTGTAGAAATGGCACGCCAATTTTTCCCCGACGGTCTGATTGCCATCGGAGGTGGAAGCACGTTGGATACCGCTAAGGCTGTTTCAGCTTTATTGACCAATCCAGGTGATGTTAGTGACTATTTAGAAGTTATTGGCCTTAATCTTCCACTTAAATTACCTTCCATTCCATTGGTAGCGATTCCTACCACAGCCGGCACGGGTACCGAAGTCACCCGCAATGCCGTCATAGGTTCATCAACCCATAGAGTCAAAGTAAGCCTGCGGAGCCAATACCTTTTGCCACGTATTGCCCTCATTGACCCAGAGCTCACCCTATCTCTACCACCATTCATCACCGCCAGCACCGGATTGGATGCCCTCACCCAACTGATCGAGCCATATACCAGCAATAGCCCTAACCCGCTGACGGATGCAGTCTGCGTCGAAGGGATTCGCAGAATCGCGCATGCAATTAAACGTGCTTTTGAGCATGGTGAGGATCTTGAAGCACGCCAGGATATGTCATTAGCAACTTTAATGAGTGGAATTGCCCTGGCAAATTCCAGACTGGGAGCTGTGCACGGTTTCGCCGGGCCGATCGGTGGTGAAATCGCTGCTCCACACGGTGCGGTGTGTGCCAGTTTATTAGCTGAGGTTATGTCAGCTAATATGCAGGCGTTGCTCGAGCGCGACTCACAGAACCCCGTGCTTGAGCGCTACACCCGGATTGCCAGGTTGCTCACCGGCAATCCAGCTGCATTTGCCGATGATGGTATCGCCTGGGTGCGTGATTTTTGTGACTACGCTGGCGTGCAACCATTATCAAAACTTGGCTTATCTCTGGAGCTATTTCCTCTAATCATTGAAAAAGCACAAAAATCGAGCAGTATGAAGGGCAATCCAGTGCTACTTACAGTTAACGAATTACGTAGTATATTAGAGACATCCATGTAATCAATGGTCGTATTCACTTGTCCGCATACATGAACAGATGTAAACTAACGTCTGGAGGTGAACATGAGTACAGGAAGAACGCTTTCATATGTTGCTGCAGTGCTCCTAATCCTCATCGGTGTGGTGTCGCTGTTCATCGGTATCATCTTCATCTGGGGTAGTGCGAGTGCTAATGCTCAACCAGGTTGGGTGGCCATCGGCCTGGTCTCGGCCGCCATTGGTATCGTCTTGATCGGTGGAGGGGCCTATTTAATATCACTTGCCGGCCGAGGTAAAATGGGAGCCCCGACACAGAACGTCACGTATAAAGTTGATCTACCAGCCAATGTATCAATGGATACCTTGAAATGCAAATCTTGCGGTGGGTCTTTAACCATGGACAATATCACCATGGTTGCTGGTGCACCAGTGGTAAACTGCCCGTATTGTCACAGCACCTATCAATTAACAGAAGAACCTAAATGGTGAAATTAATTGTTATTGAGGTGTCATGACCGGTTCACATAGGAATAGGTTTTCCGGAGGCTATATGCGTAAACTTTTTATTTCTTTCTCGTTATTATTATGCCTGTTAGTGTGGATATCCTCCCCGGCTCTTGCTCAGACGTATTCCTACACATTACCTAAGGAAACGGTGGATGTTTATTGGAATTCTGACGGCACACTTTCACTGGACTATACCTATATCTTTACCAACGATCCTTCCGGACCAACAATAGAGTATGTGGATCTTGGTTTACCGAACAACAATTTTTCAATTAACGATATCAGCGCATCCATAAACGGCAACCCTGTGTATGATATTTCAACGTCAGGTTTCCAAGGGGAAGGCTGTTGCGGTGTGGCGATCGGCCTTGGTCAGTATTCGGTTCCACCTGGCTCATCTGGCACTTTTCAAGCACATGTCAGCAATATTACCGGTGTCCTTGATACCGATACCGAGGATAGCAGCTATGCCAGTGCGGTTTTTGCTCCGAATTACTTCGGTGGAAAGATCCATGGCAATACCGATGTGATCGTTACGTTTCATCTGCCCCCCGGGGTTAAACCTGAAGAGCCCAAGTGGCATCCCGCTCCGTCAGGTTTCCCCGAGACGCCGGTTACAGCGACGGATAGCGAAGGCCGAATTATATATGAATGGGAAAATCAAAATGCTAATGGTCACACATTTTATTTGTTCGGTGCATCCTTCCCCAAGAGTTACGTACCTGCAGATGCCATCGTAAAGATAGAACCAACAACTCCGTCGGGTTCAAGTGGGCTGAGTAATTTTATAAGCAGTGCCTTATTGCCTATCTTGTGCATAGGCGGCTTCATCGCCATTGTTGTCAGCGGTATATCATCCAGCCGGAATCGAAAGTTATCATATCTGCCGCCCAAGATATCCATTGAGGGTCATGGGATCAAGCGCGGATTGACTGCAGTAGAAGCAGCAATTTTATTGGAAGAACCCCTGGACAAGATCATGACCATGATCCTGTTTAGCACAATCAAAAAGGAAGCAGCAGAGGTGGTCACGCGCGACCCGCTAGAAGTTAAAGTCTCCGACCCATTGCCAGAAGGTGTCCAATCCTATGAAAAGGATTTTCTCGAAGCCTTCAAAACCAAAGACCCAGTTGTTCGTCGAAAAGCGATGCGTGATATGGTGGTAAGCCTGGTCAGGAATGTATCGGAAAAAATGAAGGGGTTCAGCCGACAGGAGACAGTAGCATACTACAAGGACATAACCAAGCGTGCCTGGGAACAGGTGGAAGCTGCAGCGACCCCTGAAGTTAAAAGCGCGAAGTACGAAGAAGTTATGGAATGGACGATGCTGGACAAGAACTACAATGACCGAACAGAAGATGTATTTCGGCATACACCCGTCTTCATCCCAACCTGGTGGGGCCATTACGATCCTACGTTTGGTAAGGTTGGGACTTCAGCCGGCGCACCAATCTCAACTGGTGGATCCCATAGTGTCCCAGGTGCGGATTTTGCTGCTTCGATGGCCGCCGGAGTCCAAACCTTCTCGTCCAAAGCCGTTGGCAGCATCACTGATTTCACCTCCAGCATTACTCAGGTCACAAATCCGCCTCCAAAACCTTCAACAAGTACCTACCGAAGCAGCGGAGGTGGTGGGCACAGTTGTGCTTGCGCCTGTGCTTGCGCTTGCGCTGGTTGTGCGTGTGCTTGTGCTGGTGGCGGTCGTTAGGATTTCTCAGGTAATCTTTTGTGAATGCCTTTAATTCCCTGATCAAGAAGATCCAGGTCCGGGTTGGGTATAACGATAGGCTTCCTCAACCCGGTCTATACCATTATGATCGCCAGGATAATGGTGAGAGATCCCGCATCCATTTACGTGTTGACCCGGATGGTACTGGTTTATTGATCGTGAATGCCAGCCGGATTATGCATCTCAACCCCACCGCAGCCTCAATGGCTTACCTGATCCTGGAAGACACGCCTCAACAAGCAGCCACACGTTCTCTTGCTCATTTGTATCACGCCCGTAAAGAAACAATTGTTAATGACTATGCGCAAACTGCCGAGAAATTGCATGAGCTGATCAGGCCGGATGGTGCCTGCCCCATTCATGAGCTCGACCTTGAGGTCACGGCACCTTTCTCCACCCGCCCTTCTGCTCCATACCGCATGGACCTGGCTATCACCTACCGTTGTAATAATGATTGCTCTCATTGCTACAATGCTCGCCCCCGCGATTATCCAGAGCTTTCAACTCGAACCTGGCACCAGGTTCTCGACAAGCTATGGGCGATTGGCATCCCCCACGTGGTATTTACCGGCGGAGAGCCTACCCTGCGTAAGGATCTACCTGAGCTGATCGCTCATGCAGAACAAAATGGCCAGATCACAGGGATCAATACGAATGGAAGGCGATTATCCGATCGAAATTATGTTGACCGGCTGGTGGAAGCAGGCCTGGATCATGTGCAGATCACGCTCGAATCACATTCTGCAGAGGTCCATGACTCCATGGTCCACTCGCCTGGTGCCTGGAAACAGACTGTGGCTGGGATCCGCAATGTGCTGGAATCACCTCTTTATGTGATGACCAACACCACGATGCTCACCACGAACAGCCCCACATTATCCCAAACGCTGGAATTCCTGGCAGAGTTGGGAGTTCCTACGGTTGGCTTGAATGCCTTGATCTACTCTGGTCGGGGTCGAACCGTTGATAGTGGCCTGGCTGAAAACAAGCTCCACAGCCTGCTTGAATTGGCCAGGGAGAGCACCAACATTCATCAACAGCGCCTGATCTGGTATACGCCTACCCAATATTGCCATTTTGATCCTATGCAGTTTGAATTGGGCGTAAAAGGTTGCACTGCGGCCCTTTATAACATGTGTGTCGAGCCCGATGGTTCAGTTATACCCTGCCAGTCCTATTATCAATCCCTGGGTAATATCCTATCCAACGAGTGGAAGGATATTTGGAACCACAAACTATCCATACGGCTCCGTGAACGTCAAGACATCCCTGAGAAATGTGTACCCTGTTCATTGTTATCAGAGTGTGGGGGTGGCTGCCCCCTGGCAATCATTTCTGGCGAGGCAAATTCGGTTTTAGGAGGAGAAAATGACCAGCATAATTGATTCAATCAAGAGACTCTTCACCAAGGAAACCCCTCTTCCTCCTGGGATTTACCATTATCAGGCTCCGCCTGATGCCCCTACCCCATACCGCTTGCACCTACGCCTGGAGCCGGATGGGACTGGTCTGCTGATTGTCAATGCATCGACTATCCTGCACCTTAATCAGACTGCGGCGGAACTTGCCTATCACATGATTATTCAGACCCCTGAAAACCAGGTTGCGGATGAAGTCGTCGCTCGCTACCGGGTAAATCGCCAGCAAGCTCTCCAGGATTATCAATCTCTTAACGAACGTATCCATACCCTGATCAACACTCCTGATCTCGACCCAGAAATGTTCCTTGATTTCGAACGCACTACCCCACATACTCAAAAAACCTCCGCACCCTTCCGCCTGGATTGTGCATTAACGTATCGATTACCTGAAGGTGCAATGACAGCTTCTTTTCGCCCTCCCAGGCACATTAACCAGGAGCTGACCACCCAGGAGTGGTGCAGCATTTTCGATAAGGCATGGACCGTAGGGATCCCACATATTATCCTTACGGGTGGTGAGCCGACCTTACGAGAAGATTTACCCGCATTAATCGCCCACACTGAAGCAAATGGCCAGGTGGTAGGGTTATTGAGTGATGGGTTAATACTGTCGAATAATGCTTACCTCCAAGAACTCCTACAGACCGGGCTAGATCATTTGATGTTATCTCTTAATCCCGATGATGAGAGATCGTGGCAAGCACTCAATAACGCACTATCCGCTGACCTGTTTGTGGCTGTCCACCATACGATGACTCTTCAGAATGCGGATTCAACTCAGCAGATTCTAGAGAAAATTGCGAAAGCAGGCGTAAAAGCCATTTCGCTTACCGCAGCCGACTCAACCTTACACGCCCTGTTGGAGACTTCCCGTAATCAAGCAGCTTCATTGGGCATGACACTTATCTGGGATTTACCAGTACCGTATTCTGCCTTCAACCCGATTGCCCTGGAGGTGCAGGAAGATGAGGTACCAACTGCCGCAGGACAAGCATGGTTATATATCGAACCCGATGGGGATGTTTTACCAGCCCAGGGGGTCAATCAGGTGCACGGAAATATCCTGCGTGATCCGTGGGATAAACTGTGGCGGTAAAACAAAAAACTTGCCGCCATCCCAAAAGCCACAGCCACGTTATATGATTGCTTTTTCCCCAGCATGGGAATAGCTAGCACCTGGTCGCAAAGAGACAGTAAACCAGGGTCTACTCCGCATACTTCATTGCCAACGATTAGAACAAGCGGTTGCAGTTGGACCGATAATTCCATTTCATATAGAGGGACAGCCTCGGGAGTATCTTCCAATGCCCAAATCCGATATCCCTCTGCTTTCAACCTATCTACCAATAACAGGCTGTTATTCGCCTGCGCCCATGGGAGGTTTAATTCCGCCCCCAAGGCAGTCTTGCTGACCCTGGGATTTTCTGGGGTTGGTGTAATCCCGCACAGGTGCAGCTTTTTAATCCCGGTACCGTCCGCGGTCCGCAATATTGAACCAACATTCCACGCGCTGCGCACGTTATCTAATAATGCTTCGACCCACCAACCATCAAGCGAAGATACCCTTGGGTTTCCTGCGATCGGGTTATCTAGAGATATCGCCAGTTGCATGCTTGACCGGCACAAAGGGCAACGCTTATTCTTTAACTGCCCTTGAACCACAGGGAAGCGTAATCTACAGGTGGGATTCAAGCATTCATAAAATTCTATCGCTGACATTTCTATGACTTACCAGATTCATTCATTATAATATCCCTTGGTGTATTTTCTCACACGGAGAAATCTCGGCTATGGTTTTCTCAATCGCACAATGGCACCAAAGGTACATGCAACAGGCTCAATGGAGTGCCAGCCTTCGCGCCTACTTATATTCCCGGGTAGGGATGCGACCTTCCACCAAGGTTTTAGATGTGGGTTGTGGCACAGGAGTTTTGGAGAAGGAGCTGGATAACCGATTCAGGGCCCCCTCGGTTGGCCTTGATATTGCCATAAGCGCCTTGGATTTTGCCCAATCATACTCCCGAGCAAGCCGATTTGTGGCGGGAGATGCCTGTTCCATTCCGTTTGCCTCCCAGAGTTTTGATATCACCCAATGCCATTTTTTGCTTTTATGGCTCAAGGATGTTCGTCAGGCATTGTGTGAAATGTCTCGCGTTACCCGTTCTATGGGATTCGTTATCGCTCTTTCCGAGCCTGATTACGGCGGCCGGATCGATTACCCCAACGAATTAGTGCAGCTTGGCACCTGGCAGACGCAAGCCTTACAGCAGCAAGGCGCCAATCCCTTTATCGGCCGGGAGCTACGGGCACTATTCCATGAAGCTGGCTTGATCAATATCGAAACTGGCGTAATGGGCGGCCAATGGGCGAAGACTGAGCCGAAAAGTGAATTTGGGCTTGAATGGGACGTAGTCTGCTCAGACCTATCCAATAACTCAACCTTTATCCAGCAGGCAGACCAATTAAAACAAATTGACCAGCATTCTCGCGATGCTGGTCAAAGGATATTATTTATTCCAACCTTCTATGCGATTGGACAGGTAAGCTGATAATCTATTCCTCTGCTGGCAAACCGAGCTCAATTTGGTCACCGTTTATCCGCACCGGGTATGCCGGGATATCCACAAATGCGGGAAGTGCCAATACTTTTCCCGTCCGAATATCGAATCGAGCCCCGTGCCTGGGGCAGGTGATCTCATAACCTTCCAGCGTGCCTTCACCGACCGGGCCATCGTCATGTGAACACACATCAGCAATGGCATAATAATTTCCCGCCAAATTGAAAATCACGATAGGTGTGCCATCGATTTCGATGAATAACCGCTGTCCCTGTCCTAATTCTTCGATAGTCGCAACTGGAATGAACTCAAGCTTATCCTGCTCGAGCGTCTTATAGTTATACATGCTTAGTTGTCAACCAGGTCGTCACTGGCTTCACCCAGGCCGTAAACCCCTGCCTTGAGTACTTTTAAGGACAGCAGCGCACATTTTAAACGCACCGGTCCGAGCTCGATACCCAGCATGTCCAAGATATCCTGCTTGTTGATCTGTTTGACCTCGTCAAGCGTTTTGCCAATTACGCTCTCTGCCAACAAATCAGCTGAGGCTTGCGAGATAGCACATCCATGTCCATCAAAGGCAACTTCGCTGACCTTGTTATCACCATTGACACGTAAGTCAATGCGAATATGGTCTCCGCATAACGGGTTATCATCCTCAAACGTAATATCGTGCGGTTCCAGAGCACCCCTGAAATGCGGATTTTTATACCGGTCTATGATCAATTCGCGATAAAGGTCATCCATAGTTATCCAAAGAAACGCTTGACTTCATGTAAGCCGTCGATCAACTGGTCGACTTCGCCAAGGGTATTATATAGGTAAAAACTTGCCCGGGTCGTGGCAGCGATGTTGAACTTTTCATGCAGCGGCATGGCACAGTGATGGCCTGCGCGTACAGCAATCCCTGAACGGTCCAGCACCTGGGCTACATCGTGAGGATGAACGCCCTCAAAGGTAAAGGAGGCTACCCCACCCTTATAGTTGGCATCCGGTCCAAATACGCGTACTTCTGGGATCTCAGCCAACCGCCGTAGTGCATAAGCAATCAATTCCTTCTCATGCGTAGCGATCTTTTCCATCCCAATAGCCTTAACATAGTCGAGTGCGGCATGCAGTCCGATGGCTTCAGCAATCGCGGGTGTGCCAGCTTCAAACTTGTGCGGTAGCTCATTGGGGCTGAAAGAGCGCAAAAAGACCCGTTTGATCATCTCTCCACCACCGAGGAAGGGGGGCATTTTGTTTAGCAGTTCTGCCTTGCCATACAACACGCCGATACCGGTCGGCCCACAAACCTTGTGCGACGAAAAAGCCAAAAAATCCGCATCCAAATCCTGCACATCCACCGGGAAATGTGGCACCGATTGAGCACCGTCAATTAAGGCGACTGCCCCCGCTCGGTGAGCTAGCTCCACAATTTCCTTCGCCGGATTGATCGTCCCCAGTACGTTGGACATGTGGGTAAAAGCCACCAGCCTTGGCTTTTGTTCCAGCAACTTTCGATATACATCTAGCTCTAGCAAGCCATCGGGCGTGATGGTGATAAATTCCAGGCGGATGCCTTTCTCAGCTGCCAGGATGTGCCAGGGAACCAGGTTGGAGTGATGCTCCATTTCAGTCAGGATCACCAGGTCGTCTTCTTTTAAGAAGGTCCTTCCCCAACTATAAGCGACCAGATTAATCGATTCAGTCGTGTTGCGGGTAAAGATGACCTCCTTGTTGGACCCTGCATGGATAAAATCGGCCACACGTTGCCTTGCACCTTCATACGCTGCAGTAGCTTCTTCTGCCAGGGTGTGGACCCCCCGGTGAACATTGGCATTATTCAGCTGGTAGTAATCATCCATCGCCCTGATAACCTGGTTTGGTTTTTGGGTGGTTGCGGTGGAATCAAGGTATACCAGTGGCACTCCAGGCTGAACCTCGCGGCTTAAGATTGGAAAATCCGATCGAATGGCAGTAATATTAAGTGCAGTTTTTGTCGATGGGCTAATCATAGGCGTGGTTAGGCAATTGTCCGTGGTTTTGTTCGCCGGCGCGATGGGCGGATTTGGGTAGAATTCTTCGGGCACCATAGGACATGATCCGGTACCATCCAGCCATCCGTAAGATAGACGCTATCCTTGAATTGAACGGCGATCATTTTTGGATCAACTTGCACCACAGTACCCTCCAGCCAATCGCGGATTCGCTCATTTGACTTATCGTGATCGCAATATACTTCAACCCTGTCTCCAACATGGTACTGTTCCTCAAGGTCAGGTGCGTGTGTGAAATACATCTCAGCCAACTTTCCTCCTTAGATCCTGCTTACTTCATCTTTACAACAATAGCATCTTGAAATCGCTTACGAACGCCTTCAAAAGGGATACGTTGCATGATCGGATCGAAAAAGCCCTCCACGATCAGATGCTCCGCTTCTGCATACGGGATCCCCCGGCTTAATAAGTAAAATAACGAATCCTGATCTATCTTCCCGACGGTTGCCCCGTGTGTACAGCGCACATCATCCGCCAGGATCTCCAACCCTGGGATGGAATCAGCGCGAGCCTTGGAGCTCAGCACCAGGTTCCGATTCGCCTGGTAACCATCCGTCTTTTGTGCACCCGGTGCCACATAAATCATTCCCTGCCATACCGATCGGCTGCTGTCTTTCAATGCGCCTTTGAATAACAAGTCGCTAGTGGTGTGCGGAGCAAGGTGGTTCTGTTGGGTATCATGGTCCAGGTGTTGCTTTCCATCAGTAAAGTAAAAACCCGACATTTTCCCTGTCGCACCATCACCAATCAAGTCGATCTCAGAAAAATTCTTGGTCAGGTTGCTCCCTAAGGCTCCGAAAATCCATTCCAGGGTAGCCTCCCTTCCCACTTGGGCACGCTCATGGCTGAAATTCCATACATTGTCTCCCCAGGATTGTAGCTCCACGAACCGCAGACTGGCATTATCGCTTATATGTATCTCCACAATGCCCGAATGCATCGTTTGACCAGGGATTCCATTGGGAGAGGCAGCTTCATGCACATACGTCAACGAAGAGCCAGGCTCCAACCACACCATGATATGTGAAAAATATGCTAATCCTTCCCCCGGTCCCCAAATCACTGAGTGAAGGGGCACCTCAACCTGTACCCCCGCGGGGATGTAGGCAAACACGCCATACTGCTCCATGGCAGCCGTAAGTGCTGCAAACCTGCCTTCTTCAGGCTTGACCACCTGGCCAATAATATTCGCCAATAATTCAGGATATTCTCGCTCAGCTGTATGCAGGTCGGTGAAAATCACGCCCTGGCGGGTCAATGCCTCATCAACTTTAACCTTCGTATGCTTCGGTTCGATGATCACCTGCCCACCATGCTTCTTGGTGACCAGAGGTTTAAGCAACCAGCTCGGTGCGGGAGGCAGTGTCGGGTGTTGGCTTCCATTGGGTACGGTAAATTTAGCAACATCCAGGCCGCGTATATCTGTCCTGCGCCATGGTTCGTCCTTAATCGTCGGCATGTGCAGGGATTGGTAGAGCGCCCAGGCTTTCTCCCGGTAATCCCTAACAAAGTCCGGGCCTGCCCAATTGCTGGAAAGCGTTTTAATCGAGTCGCGTGTAAATTGAAAATCACCGGGCTCAGCGCTTACGGTGGGTTTATTACGCGTGATTATCCGGTGTGTGCTCATCATCCCACCGATCCTGCCATCTGAAGTTGGATTAGTCGGTTCATCTCTATGGCGTATTCCATCGGCAATTCTTTCACCAATGGCTCAATGAAGCCTGAAACTACCATGGTTGTCGATTCTTCCTCCGATAAACCCCGGCTCATCAGGTAGAACAGCTGCTCTTCACCTACCTTCGATACGGTTGCTTCATGTCCGATGGTCACATCCTGTTCATCGATCTCAATCGATGGGTAAGTATCTGATCGCGACAACGGGTCGAGCAGCAATGCATCGCACACCGTGTTGGATTTACTATCGACGGCTCCCTTATAGACCTTCAATAAACCCCTGAAAGAGGTTCGTCCACCACCCTTGCTGATCGATTTTGAGGTGATCTTGCTTGAGGTGTGCGGGGCAAAATGGATCGCTTTGCCACCTGCGTCTTGCGTCTGCCCAGGTCCGGCAAATGCCATAGACAGGATTTCACCCTTCGCACCAGGTTCAAGCAGGTAGCAGGATGGGTATTTCATTGTTAGCTTCGAACCCAGGTTCGAATCCACCCACTCCATCGTCCCGCCTTCATGCACCAGAGCCCGCTGGGTTACCAGGTTATACACGTTGGTAGACCAGTTCTGGATGGTGGTGTAGCGAACCCGGGCACCTTTGTTGACGATGATCTCGATCACACCACTGTGCAGCGAATCTGTCGTATATGTAGGCGCTGTGCAGCCTTCAACGTAATGCACCTGCGCGCCTTCATCGGCGATGATCAATGAGCGCTCGAACTGCCCGATATTAGCAACATTTAAGCGGAAGTAAGCTTGCAGGGGCAGGTCAACTTTGACGCCTTTGGGCACGTAAACAAACGAGCCACCAGACCACACCGCGCTGTTCAATGCGGCGAATTTATTATCTTCGATCGGAATGACTTTACCGAAATACTGCTTAAAGATATCAGGGTGCTTCCGTAACCCGTCTTCAATGCTCAGGAAAATTACACCCTGTTTTTCGAGGTGCTCCTGGATGTTGTGGTAAACCATCTCGCTTTCGTATTGGGCACCTACACCAGCCAGGAATTTTTGCTCTGCTTCAGGGATGCCGAGCTTGTTAAAAGTATCCTTGATGGTGTTTGGCACCTCATCCCAGTTCTTGCTTTCCTGCTGAGTTGGCTTGACATAATAGAATATCTCATGTAGATTAAGGCCTGAAAGGTCACCGCCCCATGTTGGGATGGGTCGTTTTTCAAAGTGCTCCAGGGCTTTCAAGCGGAAATCCAACATCCATTGGGGCTCGCCCTTCATATCGGATATCTGCTCAACTACCCTTTTCGATAAGCCCTTGCGTGATTTAAAAACGTAGGTTTCCGGATCACTGAAACCGTACTTGTAATCACCAATATTATCCAAAGTATTTGAGTTCGAGCTCATATCAACCTCTAAAATCACCTGGCTCAGGCTGGCACCGTCTCGTATTTCTCGCGCACCCACTCGTAGCCGTGCTCCTCAAGGTTCAACGCCAGGTCTGAGCCGCCTGACTCGACGATGCGCCCATCCAGCATGATATGTACGAATTCCGGTTTAATGTAGTTTAGAATGCGTTGGTAATGGGTAATCACCAGTACACCCATCTCGGGACCGCGCAGGGTGTTAACCCCTTCCGATACGATCCGTAAGGCATCGATATCCAGGCCCGAATCAGTTTCATCCAGGATGGCGATCTCTGGCTTTAACACAGCCATCTGCAGGATCTCTGCCCGCTTTTTCTCACCCCCAGAAAAGCCTTCATTTAGATAGCGACTTGCAAAGGAGTAATCCATCTTGAGCAAATCCATGCGATCCTTGAGCATCTTGCGAAATTCCGGCACCGAGATGCCCTTATCTTCCGGGTTTAAGGCCTTCCTGCGAGCGTTAATTGCCGTGCGCAGGAAATTTGCCACCGATACACCGGCAATCGATACCGGGTACTGGAAAGCCAGGAAAATGCCCAACCTCGATCTCTCATCAGGTTTCAGCTCAAGGATATTGGTATCCTTAAAAAGCACTTCGCCTTGAGTCACCAAATAACCGGGATGCCCCATCAGTGTATAAGCTAATGTCGATTTTCCTGTTCCATTGGGACCCATCAGGGCATGTACTTCACCTTGATTGACGGTCAGGTTGACACCTTTTAGGATTTCGCGCCCCGCGACATTAACATGCAAGTCCCGAATGTTGATCTCAGACATGAATTACTCCTTGGGAAGGATATAAACGAACAATCCTTGACGATAGATCGATCAAGGATTCCGACTCGATTTGCGCATTATAGCATGTTGGCTTATTATTGTCAATATTTATGATAATTATAATAAATATTGACAATAAACTCGGTTGTTGGTATACTGCCATAAACATATGTCAGGTACACGAGACCAAGTCCTTCGAACATTATTAGCGCAACCGCGTTGTACGATCAATGAGATCTCTGATAAGGTTGGGATCTCACCCATTTCTGTGCGCCACCACATCGCCAGCTTGGAAGCTGAAGGTTTGATTACCAGCGATGATGAGCGTCATGGTGTGGGCAGGCCACGCCAGGTATTTTACCTCACCGAAACCGGCATCGAGCAGTTTCCCACCCGTTACGTCCGTCTGACGATCCGCCTGCTTGAGCATCTCAAAGAGACCATGCCTGAAGCCATGATCAATAAGCTATTCTCACAGATGGCGGAAGACCTTGCCCGCGACCTTTCAGAAGGTACCGAGTTGAAAGACCTGAGCATGCAGGAACGCCTCAATCTGGTTAAATCCTTACTCGGCCGTGAAGGTTTTAATATTGAATGGGAACAGCTGGAGGACGGATTCCAAATTAACGAGACCAGCTGTCCCTACTACTATATTGGCCAGAATCACCCGGAAATATGCACGGTAGATCAGATCCTGATCTCTAAAGTCCTCTCCGTCCCCGCCGAGAAGGTTAAATGCATTCTGAACGGTGACAGCAGCTGCACCTACCTGGTTGCCAACGCTTCAGGGAATTGATGATCAATATGACAGAAGAATATCAGAACCGACCTGTGTGGGACATAGAAAGCACCAACCCTGAGCTTGTAGAACCCCTCACCGAAGAGCTAAAAAAAGTGATGGATCCTGAAATCGGCTTGAATGTGCTTGAGCTCGGATTGGTCCGTAATGTAGCCGTGATTGAAGGCGAAGCCAAGATCATGATGATCATGACCACCCCATTTTGCCCCTATGCCCCAGCGCTGCTGGAAACCGCCCGCCAGCAAGCCGAGATCGGCCTCAAGCTGCCTACCTCCGTCACACTTAGCTATGAGCCGTGGGACCCGTCTATGATGGACGAAAATGCCCGCTTTGACTGGGGATTTTAATAATAATTTCACACAGAAATATTTGATACTAAAAATCTTCAGCTGGCTTATGAATAAGCCAGCTTTTTAATTATTAAACACAGCGCTTAGTGTTATAAATAAAAATATCGTCCTTATCCATTAATACCTGCCAATTGACGAGCATTAAAGGGAGTTTCTTTAAAAGGTTTGCCTCATGATCGAATCCGCAGAAGATACCAACAAAGGCTGTTTGAGATTTCTCACCCGGGAAATCATCTTAGTCTTCATTGCTCTTATTCTGATGGCGACACCTTGCGTTATCTGTGGAACATGGATTTTTAGATTTGGCGATTGACAAATCTGTCTTGAAAATATAATATTCTCGATCACAAATTTTTCAACGTAATCAAGTAAATAACAAAAAAGCTGACTAATCATCAATAAGTCAGCAGTTGAAAAAAATCTATATTTCATATCTGTGGCGAGGGTGGGACTTGAACCCACGACCTGAGGATTATGATGCCCCTGCTCTGCCAACTGAGCTACCTCGCCATGCATGAGAGCGGCAGAATATTACTATGACCTCAGTCTTTTGTCAACTATATTTCCCGGTCAACGATATATACTGCCAGTTCCTCAAGCGCCTTACGCTCACGGCTTTCGGGAAGCTTCATCAATCCATCCAGTCCTTTTTGCACGTACTGGCGTGCCTCGTCATGTGATTGTTGGATTGCTCCACTTTCACGTATCGAAGCAATCAGCCGGTTCAGGCAGTTCTCATCGCAGAAGTTGGATTCCAGGATGTTGCGCATGTCAGCATCGCTGGGATTATCTTCGAGGTAATAGAGTACAGGTAATGTGATCAATCCCTGGCGAAGGTCACTTGCCACGGGTTTACCCATGGTTGCCTGCTCGCTGGTGAAATCCAGAATATCATCAATGATCTGGAACGCCATGCCGATATCATAGCCAAATTGCTTCACCGTGGATAACACTGACGGCTCTGAGTTACTCAGCAGCGCAGCAGTGGTCGTAGACGCTTCGAACAACGATGCAGTCTTGGCATAAATGCGGTGGTAGTAGTTTTCACGATTAACGATCCACTTGCTGCTGAATAGCTGGTTGATCTCGCCGTTCACGATCGTTGCCAGTGTCTCAGCGAAGACGTGCATCACATTCACCGAGCCAGTCTCCGAAGCCAGCTTGGCAGCCTTGGCGAAGATAAAATCACCCGTGAGTACCGTTGCCGCAGGCGACCATTGCGCATTTAATGTGGGGATGCCTCTACGGATCAACGCACCATCGATCAAGTCATCATGTACCAAGGTGGCAGTATGCAGGCTCTCGATCGAAGCTGCCAGGGTGACCAGTTTATCAGCGTCAGCTCCCAGCATTTTGCCGGTAAGTAAGGTCACAATTACGCGGATACGCTTTCCACCCGAGCTCAACAGATGGTGCAACGCAGCTCCTACTGGAGTATGATGACCGTCAGCTTGAGAACGTATCTTATCTTCGACCAGTCCGATCCGGTCTTCGATGGGAGTGGTATATTTGGCGTCTATCAATGAAATCCTCTCAATCTGAACATCTTGTTGGCTTCGCCCGTAGTAGCCTGCGCCACTTGCTCTACCTTAATTTCTTTAATTTCAGCGATTTTCTCTGCCACTATTCTAACATTGGTTGGTTCATTTCGCTTACCTCGAAATGGAAGTGGCGTCTGATACGGAGCATCGGTTTCTATCAGAAAAGACTCCAACGGAAGGGATTCGATTACTTCGTACAGGTTTTCTGAATTCGGGTAAGTCACCGAGCC
This sequence comes from Anaerolineales bacterium, assembly GCA_003105035.1. NCBI lineage: Bacteria > Bacillati > Chloroflexota > Anaerolineae > Anaerolineales > Anaerolineales bacterium. The sequence goes on from PQAL01000036.1 coordinate 101,800, forward strand.
AGCAATCCCCAGCTTATATTGATGTGTTAATAATGTATTCGCCACCGACACATCACCCGAGAATGAATGGACAACTCCGGGATGACTGGCGACCAAGGACTTTCGAGCTTTGAGCTCTTCCTGCCATGACACCAGTATAGCCAGGATATCATTCTCCGAATCACGCATGTGCACGATCACTGGCAAACCCAATTCAGCAGCCAGCTTGAGCTGTGCAGTAAATATCTGTTTTTGGATTTCCTTCGGGCAATGATCCCGATAATAATCCAGGCCAATCTCACCCAACGCAACGACTTTCTTCTCCCGTGCGAACTCCCTGAGCTCTGCAAGGGTTCCATCATTCCAGCTCAGACCACTGTTTGGATGCACACCTACAGCTGCAAATACCTGGGGATATTGTCGTGCTAATTCAACAGCCGATTTGCTGGTGTCAAGATCAATCCCAGGGATGACAAACCACGAAATCCCTGCCTCGAGTGCACGTTGAATAACGCGGTCGCGGTCCTGACCAAACTCATCAAGATTCAGGTGGCAGTGACTATCGACAAGACTCTGGGTGGGCTCACCGGTCACGATTTCAAGCCTGCCACCCGCAATCCATCCGCCAGGATCTCTTTTACGCTTTCCTGATGAGTGGTCTCACAATAAACGCGCATAATCGGCTCGGTGCCAGAAAATCGGATCAGCAACCAGCCGCCGTCTTCCAGGTTAAATTTGAACCCATCGGTCGTATCCAGGTTGACCACCCTCATACCGCCGATTGTTTCCGGCTTGCTGTCCAGGATGCTCTGTTCACGAGAGGCGCGATCTCCCGAAAACGGGGTGTCGATGCGATCATAATAATGCGGGCCAACCTTCTTGAACAGCTCACCGATCAATTCAGAAGGTTTCTTGCCCAACCGCACCATCATATCGAGGATGTAAAGGCCTGCCAAAATGCCATCCCGCTCGGGGACGTGATTCCTGAATGCATATCCGCCGGATTCTTCACCACCCAGCATGGCATTCGTTTCCAGCATCTTGGGTGCCACATACTTAAAGCCAACCCCGGTCTCGTATACCGGGACGTCATAGAGCTTGCCCAGCTTGGTCAGCATATTGGTGGTGGACAGGGTTTTTACGATCGGGCCGCGTTCCTTCCTTACCTCAAGGAAATAATACCCTAGCAAGGCGTACACGCGCAGCTGGTCTATGAATCTACCGTCTTCATCACCCACGCCCAGGCGATCAGCATCCCCGTCAGTGATGATCAACACATCTGCTTTGCGCTGCACGGTTTCGCGCAATCCCACGTCCACATTAGGTGGGATTGGCTCCGGGCGTTTCATTTCTGGGAAAATCGGGTTACGTTGGTTATGGATTTCCTCCACCCTTGTCCTGCCGCCTGATAGCAGACGTGGGAACCACCCGATACCGTTCCCCCACATTGGCTCAACCAGCACTTGTAAGCCGGAATCCTTGATTTTTTGAAAATCGATCAGCTTGTTCAGCTGCTCAATGTATGCCGTGTTAGGATCAAATACCTGTATGGTATGCTGCGAAATCCCTTCTTCAAGCGAGATGCGCCGGGCTTTATCAGCAGTATCCGGGATGCGTGCTTCGATTTCCAGCAATCCTGCCGGATCGATTGCACCACCGTGTTCATCACGCACCTTGAAGCCATTATCGGTCGGGGGGTTGTGTGAGGCAGTTATATTGACTGCACCAACAGCTTTTTTGTTGACCACTGAAAATGCGATGGTCGGCGTTGGTGTAGCCTTATCGGTTAAATATACCCTCAAATTGTTTGCAGCCAGTACTTCAGCGACTGCTGCAGCGAAATTTTCTGAATGAAAGCGCTGGTCATATCCGACGATAACCCACTCATCTCTGGCACCTTTATTGATCAGGTAGTCAGCGAATCCTTGTGTGCAACGACGAATATTCGCAAATGTGTAGTCTTCAGCGATTCTCCCTCGCCAGCCATCAGTCCCAAAATGGATTTTTTCCACCTCTAATCCTCCACTTCTTGAGTTTAAACCGGAGTTTATTATATCAAGGGACATACGAGAGCGGAATAGGCATGCCAGAAATGATATAATCCTCACTTGTGAATTTTTAAGATTAGGAGGATATCAATGACCACATCACTTTTTCAAGATCAACTTGCATTGCTCCATGGCAGCCTGAAGTTAACCGAACATGGGGCTGAGATTGTCGACAGACAACGGCTGCAGGACAACATTTACAAGCTCGTTGAAATTTCGGCTTTGGGAGATCCGTCTTCCAAAGGAGCTGCCCAATACCTGATCCGCCAGGCAGCTCTAGCTTTTGGTGTTATCCCCAGCTCTATCAATGATTTATACCTGGCACGCGGGCGGGGCGAAATCCCTACTACATTCACAGTACCTGCGATGAACCTGCGCATGCTGGCCTTCGATTCGGCGCGTGCTGTATTCAGGATTGCCAACGAGATGAATGCAGGTGCGTTCATTTTTGAAATCGCTCGTTCAGAGATGGGATACACGGATCAGCGACCCGCCGAGTATGCTTCGAACATACTGGCAGCCGCAATAGCAGAAGGCTACACCGGTCCAGTATTCATCCAGGGTGACCATTTTCAGGTATCTGCCAAACGTTATACATCTTCACCAGAAACAGAAACCCAGGCAGTTAAAGATTTGACAAAAGAAGCCATTGCGGCTGGCTTTTATAACATCGATATCGATACCTCAACCCTGGTCGATATCACCAAATCCACCATTCCCGAGCAGCAAACTTTGAATAACCACCTGTCTGCCATGTACTCAGCCAATATTCGCTCACTTCAACCCGAAGGCGTGCAGATATCCATTGGCGGTGAGATTGGTGAAGTAGGTGGTCACAATTCCACTGAAGAAGAGCTGCGCGCCTATATGGACGGCTATCACAGCGAGCTGACCAAGCTTGGTCCTAAGGCACAGGGATTAAGCAAGATCAGCATCCAGACCGGTACATCTCACGGTGGCGTGGTCCTGCCGGATGGCACAATCGCTAAAGTCAACCTTGATTTTGGCATCCTGCTTAAGCTCAGCCGTTTAGCTCGCTCGGTTTATGGCATGGGCGGTACAGTCCAGCATGGTGCATCAACCCTGCCTGATAATGCCTTTGGCAAATTCGTCGAGTCTGAAGCTGTTGAGGTTCACCTGGCAACCAATTTTCAGAATATCATCTTTGAGCATATACCCGAAACTCTCCGCTCAGAAATGTATGCCTACTTAGACAAGAACTCGGCCTCTGAACGTAAACCGGATATGACCGACGAGCAGTTCTACTACAAGACTCGGAAAAATGCCATTGGGCCTTTCAAATCAAAGACGTGGAATCTGCCTGCGGAAGTAAAAAATGCCATCTCCCGAGCGCTGGAGGAGCAGTTCCGCAAGCTGTTCGTGTATCTCGGGATGCAAGGCACGCGCAAATATACCGATATCTTTATACATCCGGTCAAAGTCATACCCGATTTGAAGTTCTATCTAGGTGAAACAGCAGTGGAAGAGGAAGTATCCGATCTGGCTGATTGATCATGCCTGCCAGTGACCAGGGTGTTAACCTCAACCACTATATGCTCGTCCCACGTACCCTGGTTTTTATCACCCGCGGGGATGAAGTCTTGTTGCTGAAAGGCACTAAAGGAAAACGCCTGTGGGCCGGGCTATACAATGGTATTGGTGGCCATGTTGAACAAGGTGAGGATATCGTTTTAGCAGCCAGGCGTGAGCTTTTTGAAGAGACCGGCCTGGTCTCCAATAATTTGTGGTTATGCGGCATCACCACCGTTGACACCCAAACCAACCCAGGTGTTTGTATTTTCCTGTTTAAAGGCGAATTTCCTGGTGGTGAGATTATTTCTTCAGCAGAAGGCACCTTGGAATGGGTAAAACAATCCGCTCTAGCTGGTCTACCCCTGGTCGCTGATCTTCAACAGCTGCTTCCCAAGGTGCTTAGCATGCGGCACGGAGATCCACCTTTTTTAGCCCATACCAGCTATAACCGTGACGGGCAAATGCAAGTCTCAATCGGATAAGGAAAGGCTACATTAACGACAGGGAGCAGCGTACACCATTCCATATGGCTAAGCGCTGCTCCTTGATTTATTCGTAAATTCTCAGCTAACGCCTAAATGAACGAATGATCAATTGCAATCCACAGATGATAAGAGCCAGGGGCCAGATGTAATTGAGTAAATCTTCCTGGGCGACCAGGAGTACCAGCCCAAAGACTCCCAGAATGCCACCTGGTATCCAGGCCCACTTCATACTGCCCACCTTGTTGGGTAAGATTGCTACCAAAACGAATGTGAGCCCAAGCCCCAGGAAAAAGATCCCGCTGGTTGGTATCCTGGTCTGGTTGCTCAGCACGGCAACACTGCCAAGTGTCGCCATTATGCCCATCGGGATGATCGCCCACCAATTCATACGGTCTGCCAGGTATACCAGCAGGAAGCTGAGTGCGATCCCACCAAATATGACCAAAGGCTCCAGATTTGAATCTGAAAATCCGGGTAGATAGGTTGTCAGGCCGATCAATGTGGCTAAGGCAAGCAAGATGATGCCTGGGATGAGTGCCCACCAATGGTCATGATTGAATAAATATACGGCGACGAACAACACACCTGCTACAGCGGTGATGATCAACCATAATAGATCATCAATACTAATAATGTTAAATGTATCCAACAGGAATAGCACCCCTCCCAGGATCAGTAACACACCCCAAAATATCGGCGATGTAAGAATTTTTTTCATGGTTCCTCCTGCTTATTTCTTCCGTATAACTGTCTGGACAATGATCCAAATTCCAGCCAGGATCACAAGCACAGGCCAATATTTGATGAAATATCCCTGTCCGGAAAGCAGCATGAAAAACACCACGAATAAGATGCCACTGATCAAGAGCAACCGCAATCCATCCTTGTAACCACTTTTATCATTTCCGCCCAGCAAAGTAGCAATGATGATCCCAACACCGACAAAACCAGGGATGAGTGTCCATAGATATGACCAGGCACCCCACTGGCCAGACGAGTTTGTCCAAAATAAGAGACCACCAATCCCCCCTACGATACAAGCTGGAACGCTTAATCCAGGTGCGCGAGTCAGCAATCCCAGCAGGAATAAGAGTAAACCCACCCCAATGACAATTAATGGCCACTGGTATTGGAGATCCATGATCTCATTCAAGCCTGGCACCAGGTTGAACTGAGCAGCCAGGAACCATGCTCCGATGAGCAACAGGATGATCCCGAATACCAGATCCGATCTTCTCTCCTTAGACATATTTCCTCCTATCGATGCGCTATTCTGAGCTGTTAAAGTATACATCTAAATTTAATCTAACCTTAATAGTAATACGTAAAACTTGTTAAGAAGTCGTATTATTCAATAAACACGCCGGAAGTGAGGAAATGCCCGAACGCCCCAAACATCAATTTATAAGAATTATGGTAATCACGCTGCCAAAATTATATGTGGAATCACGCCAAGAAGCCGAAGAGCGATAATATTGTCGGATAAATCGACAAATTTTGTAATAGAATCTGAAAATTGTGGGCAATGACGTATTCCGTTGAAGATTTACACAGCATGAACAAACCAGCTGAAGGAATGGTTGTTTCAGAATATCTAGCGTTCGCCTCAGGTACCTACCTCATGCACAGAGGCATTACGATTGGCAGGAGCAACCTCACCCTTGACGGTCAACACGCCATTCATAACAAACAGATTGAAGAAAATGAATACGCAATCGAACAAGCAGATGTCATGGACACAACGCTTATCAATAATTCTTTTGAAATGAAAACGTATGCCTGAAACACCGTCTATCGGTATCTACCATGCTATCCAGGATTTCCACTCGGCTCGCCAAAAAGCTGCCTTGCGGGAAATTATTGCCCGTTTCACAGGTGATTCTATTGAACTGATGTCTTTCGGAGAGGTAAGGCAGAAACTCAAAGCCCAGATCAGTGCCAAAAAAGAGCTTAAAGAAATCCCGCTTGATTCGATTATTGGCAGCGTAAATCGCTATCAGGATTTTTACCGCGATTTTTTACCGGGCAAAAATATCGATGAAGAGCGTTGGGCAAATATCGATCTGGCAAATTATGGATTTAAAGGTCTACCACCCATTGAGGTCTATCAAATTGACCAGGCGTATTTTGTGATCGATGGTAACCATCGCGTATCGGTAGCGAAACAGCTCGGCGCTTCTCACATCCAGGCATATGTCACCCAGGTCAGCACGCGTGTCTCTTTCACACCAGATTCCCTGCCAACAGACTTGATTTTAAAATCGGAATATGCAGACTTTCTCGAGCATACTAACCTGGACAAGTCACGCCCAACTGCTGATTTATCAGTTTCGTTCCCAGGCCAGTACCCTGTAGTTGAAGAGCATATTGTGGTTCACCGTTATTTCATGGGGATTGAACAGCAGCGTGAAATCCCCATTGCAGAAGCAGCTGCTGACTGGTACGATGGGGTCTACCTCCCAATCATCACCCTCATCCAGGAACGTGGCTTGCTCACCGACTTTCCTGAACGCACCGAGCTGGACCTATACCTTTGGATTGCCGAACATCGTGCTCTTTTAGAAGAAGATCTGAACACCCAGGTGGAGGTCATCTCCGCCTTGGATGATTTGTCCGACCAGTTTAGCCAACGGCCATACCGGGTCATCGCTCGGCTGGGTAATAAAATCGTCAAAACATTGGTTCCCTCCTCCCTTGAATCTGGGCCAGCAATCGGAGAATGGCGGCAAGCAGTCCAAAACGCCAATAAATCGGAGCGATTGTTTGGAGAAATCCTTGTACCAATTAATGGTCGCGAAGATGGCTGGTGGGCGCTCGAGCAAGCCATAACCATCGCCAGGCGCGAGCCTTCCCGGCTGCATGGTTTTTATATCCTGAACAGTGACGATGAGCAGGAAACCATTCCTGCCGAAGTGGTAGAAAGCGAATTTTTTAACCGCTGCCAGGCAGCTGGCATCCAGTCTGATTTTCAAGCAAAAACCGGCGATATCACCTCGAATATCTGCGAGCGTGCACGCTGGAGTGACCTGGTAATCATCAACCTAAGCTTTCCTCCGGAAGCTTCGTTGCTCGGCAGGCTGAGCTCAGGTATCCGCAACCTAGTGCAAAGATGCCCTCGGCCGATTATGTTTACTCCACAGCTTGTAACTCCATTGAACCATGCCCTGTTAGCCTATGATGGTAGCCTCAAAGCCCAAGAAGCATTATTCATCGCTGCCTATCTGGCTGCCAAGTGGGAGATCCCACTGTCCGTAATTACCATCGGGCCGAAAAGTGACGCCAGCGAGATCCTGGGCGATGCTGAAAAATATCTGGAGGTCCATAATATTACCGCCAGCTATTTCCTGGCTGATGGTCAAAATCCATCCGAGGTCATTTTGCAACAATCCACCGACTTGAAGGCTGATTTTTTAATCATAGGGGGTTATAGCCGGAACCCTGTTCTTGAAGTGTTGCAAGGTGGAGACGTCGATCAACTTTTACGGCAGACGCATCTACCGGTCATCATCTGCCGTTAAAGCTACCTATCGCAGTCAAAGCTCAATCACGCGATACCCGAATGCGTTGATCACCCGGGTTTTCCCAAGATTTGTTTCGGTAACTGCGTCCGGGCGATAAACATGGATATGGCCATGAAGATGGTAATCGGGCTGGAAGGTATTAACCAGCCAGCGAAAAGCGTGAATCCCTTGATGGGTTAAATCTTGTCCATCGTGTATTCCACGCGGGGGTGTATGGGAAACAAATACATTCAAGTATTTCCCATATTTGGCTCTGTTCATCAATAGAGACGGGATAATCCGAAAACAATTTAACCACATTTCCGATTGCGAGTATTGGTAGGCACCATTGTTATAACATAAGCTGCCCTCCACACCTGCAAATGAGCAACCTCTATACAGGAGTACTTTACAATGGATGTCCTGTGCGCCAATGGTATGATGGTCCCCTTGAGCTTCTACTTCTTCAGGGAAGGAATGATTTCCGCGCACGTGAAGTAGTGGTTTATCCAATGTGCTGACCAGGTATTCAAGGTAGTATGCAGGAAGATCGCCACAACTGATGATCAGATCAACATCTGCAAAGACAACGCGGATTTGTGGGCTATATAGCCAATCGATCACCACATCACTGACCACCAGGATTTTCATCGTGTTATCAGATACTCACCAACATAGGCTAACACACCTGTTTATTACTCGACCTGTCTAATTTCCCAATAAATCTGCCAGTGCATCGGCAAGGAATGGGAATTTAAATTGGTAACCAAGCTCCAACAACCTCTTCGGAACCACCCTGTCACCTTCCAATACCATGGATGCGACTTCTCCCAAGGCAAGCTTCATGGCTGTAGCCGGCACAGGGAAATAATGTGGCCGCTTCAATACTTTACCTAACGTCCTACCGAACTCATCGTTGCTCAAGGGGGAAGGAGAGGTCAGGTTATAGACACCTTGAGCATCATTATGCATAATTAAATACCGAATTGCTTCGATCTCATCCTTGATGTGTATCCATGAATACACCTGCTTTCCGCTACCCATCCGGCCTCCCACCCATAATTTGTATGGCAGCATAAGCAGCGGTAGTGCTCCACCTCGTTTCGAGAGGACAATGCCATTGCGGGTCACAATCCTGCGTACGCCCATCGCCTCCACCGGCTTCGAGGAGGCTTCCCACTCAACACTCAATCTAGCCAAGAAATCATTGCCTGCTGGATCCTCCTCTGTGATGACTTTTGGCGATTCAGAGGCATAATAATCTATCCCTGAAGCTTGCACAAACACACTGGGTTTTCGCCTGGCTAATTCAATGGCCTTGGTGAGCACCTTGCCCGATTCAACCCGACTTTGTACCAATAGCTGCTTGCGTTTTTCCGTCCATCTTGTTGGAGGGAACCCCTTCCCAGACAGGTTCTCGCCAGTTAAGTTGATAATCACCTCACAATTGTCAACTTCTCGGGCCCACTCCTGCACAGTTTTACCATCCCAAGGGATGGCACCAATCCCAACCATCGCGGGTACTTTCGTTGGGTTACGGCTCAAGATCAGCACTTCGTCACCTGAGGCGACAAGCAGAGAGGCTAGCTCCCTTCCAATCAATCCACTTCCACCTGCCATCATGATGCGCATGATATTATCTCCTCCAGTATGATCACCGCCTGATAATATATCGTATTATGATATATTATCAGGGAATGATAACTTCATTGGATTTTTGTCCCATGATGATAAAATAAACTCCTGTAATGAACCGGTATTTGATATTATACGATGCTTAAAGAACAATTCCTGTTGGACCCGGCGGTAATTTTCCTCAACCATGGATCATTTGGTGCCTGCCCGCGCTTGGTGTTCGAAGCTTATCAAGCCTGGCAGAAAAAACTTGAAGAACAACCTGTACAATTCCTGGGTGTAGAGCTGGATGACAGGCTGCATCACGCCCGCCAGGTATTGGGTAAGTACGTGGGAGCACCGGTAAGCGATCTTGTTTTCATACCCAACGCCACACACGGAGTAAACATTGTCTCGCGGTCGCTAAACTTATCTCCGGGTGATGAAGTGCTCACCTCCGACCAGGAATATGGGGCATGTAATTTCGCCTGGGATTTTGTTTGCCAGAAAACTGGGGCAATCTACAAGCAGCAGCCCATCCGAACCCCCATCACCAATCCTGATGAAATTATCGACCAGTTTTGGCAAGGAGTGACAGACCGGACTAAAGTTATCTACACCAGCCATATTTGCTCACCGACTGCCCTGAGCTTTCCGGTTGGAGAAATTTGCCGACGTGCCCGTGAGGCAGGCATCCTCACGTTAATCGATGGTGCCCATGCTCCCGGCCAGGTACAGCTCAACCTGTCTTCACTTCAGGCAGATTTCTATACCGGCAACTGCCATAAATGGATGCTGGCTCCCAAGGGTGCCGGTTTTCTGTATGCCCGACCCGATGTTCAGAATATGCTCGAACCACTAGTCGTGAGTTGGGGTTACCAATCCAAATCGTCCTTACCTCGAGAATCTGCTTTCATCGATCTCTTCCAATGGACGGGAACGCGCGATCCAGCTGCCGCCCTTTCCGTCCCGGTTGCAATTGCCTTTATGCACGAACATCAGTGGGAGCAGGTCCAGCTGTGCTGCCATGAGCTGCTGAAAGATACCATGCAACGGATATCCAGCCTGACGGGCTACCCGCCTCTTTATCCTCTCGCATCTGATCTTTTTTATCAGATGGGTACCATACCCATCCCAAAAGTGCGCGATCTGAACGAGCTCAAGCAGGGGTTGCTCCATGAGCACCACATCGAGATTCCGACGATAGATTGGAACAACGCCCATTTCCTTCGCCTTTCTGTTCAGGGGTATAATTCGACATCCGATATGGACGCCCTGATAAACGCTTTAGCCGCTTTGCTGCCGGTTATGTTGGCATAATATTTATCGGGTTAACCATAAATACATGGAAGATGAAGGTGATTTGATATCCTTATGCCCATCCTAGACCAATGGGAAATCCCTCTGACTATCGATGATGTCCTCCAAGCCCAGGGCGCTGACCCTCAGGTGATACGGGCGCGCCGGCCAGCCTTGGTGACAGCCACAGAGCATGCCATTGAACGAAGTAATATCTTACTCGAGCCACGCATATTATTTGAAAAATTTCAGGTTAAACACCTGGTGCACGAGCGGTTGGAGTTGCTTGTGGAAAATCACACACCAGGCAAGGCTTATCTCTCTGGTGAGCTGGTAGTTCGCCATCTCGCTCGCGCTGAGGAAGTTGTCGTCATGGTCGCAACCATCGGTAACCAGCTGGACGATATGGTTTCAAGCTTGTTCAAGGTCGATCCAGTCATTGCAGTCGCCCTGGATGGAGTGGGGTCAGCGGCAGTCGAGAAACTGGCTATCCAGGCTGCGAATCATTTTGAGGCATCTGCACATAAAGACGGATTGAACACCACAATCCCATTAAACCCGGGCATGGTTGGCTGGCCGGTTGATCAAGGCCAACCGGAGATATTCTCGCTTCTCGACAGTCAGCTTATCCAGGTCGATCTGACCGATTCATGCATGATGTCACCCAATAAATCGCTATCCATGGTGCTCGGAATAGGCCGGGATGTGTCGCCGATCGGATCTTCCTGTGATTATTGCAGCCTGAATGGCGTATGTAGATATCAAAATCATTATGCCAGCTAAAACGCTATTCACGGTTAATTTTCAGCCTATCGGAAAACGTGTACAGGTTGATCCTGAGACCACGCTATTGGCAGCTGCTCAGGGTGCAGGGATCGATATCGCCTCGATTTGCGGAGGCGTTGGTATCTGTAATAGCTGCAAAGTACGCCTGGTTAGTGGCTTACTGAGTGCGCTAACGTTTGAAGAGGAAGCGATCTTTACCGACGAGGAGCTGTCCTCCGGGTTTCGCCTGGCTTGCCAAGCGTATGCTGAAAATGACCTGACCATTGAAATACCGCCAGAATCGCTCACTGCACCTCAAAGATTACAGATTGAAGGTCAAGGCCAGTCTGTATTAATTGAACCAGTGGTACGGTCAATAACAGTGTCCATCCCCGAACCATCAATTTCTGATTTAAGGTCGGATGCAACGAGATTAACCGATGTACTTTGTAGCGCAGGTGAAATTCCACCTTTTCACTTTGCTGCGCCTGTCCTGGACGAGCTATCACCTCTGCTTCGCAACCAGCAATGGCACACGAATGTGGTTATGCGCAACGACCAGATTATTGCCATCCTACCTCCATCACTACCTCTACTCGGTCTTGCTGTTGACGTCGGTACCACAAAATTAGCTGCCTATCTGTGTGACCTCACCACTGGCGCTGTGATTGCCAAGGCAGGTGCCATGAACCCGCAGACGGCCTTCGGTGAAGATGTCATCAGCCGCATCAGTTATTCCCATAACAATCCCAATGGCCGTAGCCTGCTGCAGCACAGGCTGGTAGAGACCCTTAACCAGCTCATTCAGGACCTATGCTTAAAAGCAGGCACTTTCAAAGCTCCAATTTTCCCCACTCAGATCATTGAAGCTGTGGTGGTCGGCAATACCGCTATGCACCACCTGTTTGCTGGGCTGCCCGTACACCAGCTCGGTATTGCCCCATACGTGCCTGCCGTTAGTGAGGCCCTCGAAATCGAGGCTGTCAGGATCGGTCTAGCTATCGCCCCAGGGGCAAAGATCTACCTGCCTCCCAATATTGCCGGGTATGTTGGTGCAGATCATGTGTCAATGTTACTGGCGACGGGGGTCTGGTCATCCACAAAGACTGCCATCGCCCTGGATATTGGCACGAACACAGAGATTTCACTTGTTCATAACAACCAGATCCTGGCTTGTTCGTGTGCATCCGGTCCAGCATTTGAAGGAGCGCATATCGGATCAGGGATGCGTGCTGCACCTGGTGCGGTCGAACGCGTCCAGGTGATCCAGGGTGATGTACGAACTCAGACCATCGATGGTCTTCCAGCAGTGGGCATCTGCGGCTCAGGCATCCTGGATGCCCTGGCCTGCATGCTTCAAATTGGTGCCATGGACCAGCGTGGGTCGTTTACACGCAGCCACCCACTGGTTCGCCAAACAGGGAACACACCTGAATTCCTGCTGGTTGATAAATCACAGACCGGCACCGGCCAAGACCTGACCATCTCCCGTAAGGATGTCAATGAGATTCAACTGGCAAAGGGTGCTATCCGGGCGGGCGTTGAGGTCTTGCTGGAAGTGGCAGGTATCCCCGCGGAGGCACTGGAGGAATTCATCATTGCAGGTGCCTTCGGTACCTATATCAACGTACCCAGCGCGATCCAGATTGGGATGTTCCCCTCCCTGCCGCTTGAGCGTTTTAACCAAGTAGGGAATGCTGCGGGTGAAGGAGCGCGCCAAATGCTGCTTTCAACTTCTCAGCGCAAAACCGCCCAGGAGGTTGCCAGGCGGGTGAAGTACGTTGAGCTATCCAATTACCCTGGTTTCACGAACATTTTCTCAAGATCGTTGTTCTTCTAACCTCGGTCGGCCAGTACTTTTAACAAAGCCAGCGCTTCCCGCTTGCCGCCGTACCCCACCTCACCCCCAGGCCCTACGCAGGATGGGCAGCCATCTTCACAGGCACAGGCTTCCACCAACTCGCATCCCCGCAGCATCAGCTCAGCATGGATTTCGTACAATCTTTCGGATAAGCCAATCCCACCTGGGATCTTGTCATAGAGGATGACAGCAGGCTTACCTTCCGCGAGTGATGATTGCGGGTCAGAGTGGATCCCCAGGTCGCCAATGTCGCACATCAGGAAGAGAGGTGCCAGGTTACCCAGGGTGAAGGCCAGGCCAGCCAGGCCACTACGCACTCGCACGGCAGTCTCAATTTTCCGGTGGCAGGAATTACAAACCGTGATCAGGTTAGCCAGTTGGTTGGCTTGTTCAGCAGTGTCGAACATGCGGAATGGAACCTTGTGATGGATATGATGCGCCTTGTCACCTTCTGGTAAACCGCATACCTGGCACCTGAATCCATCCCTGGCCCGGGCCAGGTCGCGCATTTTAGGCCATGAAGGTCCATAGTCATTCGGAGCATTTGACCACAATCCCTCGTCTTTTAGCTTATCGACCGTTGCATCCGCTAACGCCAACCAATACCCCGTAGTCAATAATTCAGTGGGCGGCAGATCCAGGCTCTCAAGACCCAACGTTTCATTGGTATGCCACCTGATCTTCCTGAAACCAATCACTTGAGAAGTTACCTGCACATCCCCGTATGCTTTACTCCCTCCAGGCACGCCGGTTTCGTACTTTTTTTCCACCTGCTGGACGATATCTTCACGGCGAGGCTCGGTATAGTAATCCACGCTACTTGGCTGCAGGGTGGCAATATGCTGCCCCAGGTCAAGGTCTTTCACCAGGTAGGTTGTTCCTTCGTGCATGTAGACTGCGCCAGGATGCACCATCCAATACGAGCTGGCAGTATCCACTTCACCAATCGTCAGGGAGGCATTTTCATCGCGGGTATTTCCCACAGGTGCTTGTAATAAAACTGTATCAGTGGAAGCGCTGCGTAAAGACACATTCTGAGCTGGGTATTTATCAGCCATCCAAAAAAACTTGTTCCCTGAGCGGTGGAGCACGCCTTCACCTTGTAGAAAATCCATCAGCTCCTGCATCTCAGATGGTCGGATAGAGCCAAATACTTCGTCGGATGTGAACGGTAGCTCGAATGCAGCACACCTTAAGTGTCCCAGCAGGATGAGCAAGTTATCTGGGTTGATCATGCCGTGCTCGGGTGACTGGCTAAAGAAATAATCAGGATGCTGTGCCAGGTATTGATCCAACGGATTTGGGGATGCAATCAACACCGCCAAAGAAGGCTTATCCCCTCGTCCAGCCCGACCGGCTTGCTGCCAGGTTGCTGCAATTGTCCCTGGATAGCCGACCAGCAGTGACGCCTCCATACCACCAATATCGATGCCGAGCTCCAGGGCGTTGGTAGCGACGACCACCCGTACATCACCCTTGCGCAGTCCCTCTTCAATCGCCCTGCGTTGCCCAGGCAGGTAGCCAGAGCGATACCCCCGGATAATACCTTCTTCATCTACCTCTTTCCCAGTGATAGGCGATTTTATACCCCGGGCTTGTTCACGCAGGTAGGTCAGGATGATTTCCACTGTCCGACGGGCTCGACTGAAGACGATGGTTTGTAAATTGTGGCTCAATAAGTCATCCGCCAGGCTGACCCCTGATTGGATGGCACTCTTGCGCAATCCCAGGCTTTTATCGAGAATGGGAGGGTTATAAATCAGGAAGTGTTTTTCCCCTTTGCCTGCCCCATCATTGTCAATCAAGGTCACCGGCTCATCAATCATCCGCCGACCCAGATCATCCGGGTTGCCAATCGTCGCTGAAGTCAGGATGAATTGGGGAGTGGCGCCGTAAAATTTAGCCACCCGCTTCAATCGGCGGATCACATTCGCCACGTGCGAGCCGAATACCCCGCGGTAGCTATGGACTTCATCAATCACTACAAACCGCAGGCCATGAAAAAATTGCGCCCATCCGGTGTGGTGCGGAAGAATACCGGTATGCAGCATGTCTGGGTTGGTTAGTACGAGACGTGCCTGGCTACGGATGGTAGACCGTGCATGGACAGGGGTATCGCCATCATAAATCGCACATTTCAGACTATTTACTGCTTCTATACTTTCGTTATTCGCCTGGATTTGAGACGATAACGCTTGAAGAACGGTCAGCTGATCCTGAGCCAGTGCCTTGGTTGGGAATATATAAAGAGCGGTTGCTTCTTTATCCTTAACAAAATGATCAAGTACCGCCAGGTTATAACACAAGGTCTTCCCGCTGGCAGTTCCTGTGACAATGACGATATTTTCTCCATCATTAATCGCAAAATAAGACGACGTCTGATGTGTATATAATGACCGATACCCACGACTTTCTAATGCTCTTCTTAGCGCTGGGTGGACGCCCTCCGGAATTGGAGCAAAGCTGGCAATTTTTCTCGGTAGGCGGCGCCATTCAATCAGGTTCGGTCCCACTTGCGGATCGGATCTCCAGTGGGCTAATAATGCTGAGAGTGTCATAATCTATTATTATACTCACAAGGAAGTGAAAGCCGTATTGGGCGGGTATAATTATGCTTGATGGCAGCTCACTCTCGTCTGCATTGGGGTCTCCTTGGTACAGGCCGGATCAATCGGGCAGTGATCCCACCCATCCGCTCATCAAACAGGAGTGCTTTGCTGGCAGTCGCCAGCCGAACCCAGGAAAGAGCCGCTGCCTATGCATCCGAATGGGGCATTCCCCGCTACCATGCTAGTTATGAAGCCCTTTTGCAAGACCATGAAATCGATGTGGTGTACATCTCGTTACCCAATAGCCTGCACGCAGAATGGTCAATTCGGGCGATGCAGTCAGGCAAGCATGTATTATGTGAGAAGCCGCTTACCACCAGCACCATCGATATGGATAAGGTGATCAAGACCGCACAATTAACCGGGATGGTGATTGCCGAAGCATACATGTATCGCCACCATCCCCAGACCCTGTTGGTCAAAATGATGCTCGACCAGGGTGATATTGGCAGCGTTCAGCTGATCCGAGGCTCATTCAGCTATACCAATACTCGCCCATCCGACCCGCGTTTTTCGCTGAATCTGGGCGGAGGTTGCTTATGGGATGTGGGCTGCTACCCGATCGGCTATGCCAGCTTTCTTACTGGGAAGCACCCTGAAGAAGTGTACGGCCAGCAGATCACCGGCCCAACCGGTGTAGACTTGTTTTTCGCAGGCCAGCTAATTTATCCAGACCAGATAACCTGCCAGTTTGATTGCAGCTTCATTTCGGAATACAAGGCCGAAATTGAGATCACAGGCACAAAAGGTCGCATCACTGTCCCGGAGCCATATAAACCAGGGACAAAAACCAGGATTATTCAAAAACTCTCCGGGCAAGAAAAAATCTTTAAAGTTAAGGGGCAAGAACTTTACCAGGGTGAAATAATAGACATCGAGGATGCGGTTTTGTTGGGCGAACTACCAAGGGTCAGTTTACAAGAAAGCCGGGGAATCATAAAAACCACCGAAGCGTTGTACCAATCAGCCCGGTTATCCACATATGTATCAATTCAAGAATTAACCAACCAGGAAAAATTTTAACGATGATAACTATAAATTCTGATGCTAATCCAGTTCAAGTGCTACCCGGGCTGACCCGCCGGACTCTAGCCACCGGGCAATCCATCATGATCTGCGAATTCACCTTTGATGCCCATATCGAGATTCCTGTGCATACTCATCCGCACGAACAAGTGGGCTATCTTGCGAAAGGCAGGATGGAAATGATCATCGATGGCAAAAAATACGAGCTTAAAATGGGTGATACTTACTGTGCTCTGCCGAATGTTCCCCATGGTGCATTCAGCCTGGAACCATCTGTGATGGTGGATACTTTCTGCCCTCCTCGGGAGGATTACCGATGAATATTCTCGTGACTGGAGGGGCAGGCTACATCGGCAGCCACACCTGCGTGGAGCTTCTGAATGCTGGCTATCAGGTCACCGTGGTGGACAACCTTTCCAACAGCAAGGAAGAATCGTTACATCGCGTTCAAGAGCTGGCTGGCAAGAAGTTATCCTTCCATAAAGTAGACATCCGTGACCGTGAAGGTTTAACGTCCATATTAAAGACTTATCCGGTTCATGCAGTAATCCACTTCGCTGGGTTTAAGGCAGTTGGGGAATCGGTCACTATCCCATTGAGCTATTATGATAATAATATAACGGGAACCCTGGTCTTATTAGAGGTTATGAAGGAAGCTGCCGTCAAAAATATTGTTTTTAGCTCTTCTTCAACTGTTTATGGCTATTCTAACAATGTTCCTTTCAAGGAATATTACCCCTTGGGTGCCATCAATCCCTATGGACGCACGAAGCTTATGATTGAAGAAATCATGCGCGATCTGCATGCCGCCGAGCCAGAGTGGAACATTGCCTTGCTCCGCTATTTCAACCCCGTGGGGGCACACCCCAGTGGCCGAATTGGCGAAGACCCAAACGGGATTCCCAATAACCTGATGCCATATGTGGCCCAGGTGGCAGTCGGCAGGCATCCATATGTGCGGGTGTGGGGCAACGATTATCCTACCCTGGATGGCACCGGCGTCAGGGATTATATCCATGTCATGGACCTGGCTACTGGTCATATCAAAGCCCTTGAGAGACTGGATGAAAATCCAGGATTGGTAACCTACAATCTTGGCACCGGCCGCGGCTACAGCGTGCTGGAGGTGATCAAGGCTTTTGAAAAAGCATGCGGACATAATATCCCGTACCAGATCATGGAACGTCGCTCCGGTGATGCAGCTATCTCATATTGTGATCCTTCGCGCGCAAGGACTGAGCTGAATTGGATTGCCCAACGCGGCCTGGATGATATGTGCCGGGATGCCTGGCGCTGGCAGTCTCAGAATCCGGAAGGTTATGCCTGATCAAGTCTGCTCGACGACACTAGCATTAAGCAGAAGCTGCCACACAAGAAAGGACAGGATATGGCAAAGAAAACCAGGAACATCATTTTGGCGATCATCATTATTGGTGTGGCCCTTTTTGTGATCATCCAGCTGGTACCTTACGGCAAGGATCATGCGAATCCTCTCGTGGTCAGTGAACCGAATTGGGACAGCCAGCAAACCCACGACCTGGCCAGGCGTGCCTGCTTTGATTGCCACAGCAACGAGACGATTTGGCCCTGGTACTCAAATATTGCCCCAGTATCTTGGCTAGTCTATCATGATGTAGAAGAAGGGAGAAACCGGTTTAATTTATCTGATTGGCAGAATTCTTCTCCACCCGATGCAGGTGAATTCTCAGAAGTGATTTCTGAAAGCGAGATGCCGCCCTTCCAATATCTGCTCATGCATTCATCTGCCAAGCTGAGCGCGGTTGAAAAAGAACAGCTAATCACCGGTCTCCAAAAATCCCTCGGTAAATGATACGTCAAAGTATGAAAAAGTATATTGCTGCCATCGACCAGGGGACTACCAGCACGCGTTGCATCCTCTTTGATCATGCTGGGCTTATCGTACATGCTGCACAGCGTGAGCACCAGCAGATCTACCCCCAACCTGGCTGGGTCGAGCATGACCCATGCGAAATTTGGGAGCGTACCTGCCAGGTTATCCAGGAAGTCCTGGCTGTCAGCAAGGTGCAGCCGAGCGAGATTGAAGCTATCGGGGTGACCAACCAGCGCGAGACCACCCTGGTGTGGGACCGGCTGACTGGGAAACCTCTATCCAACGCCATCGTCTGGCAGGACACCCGCACGAAAGAAATCTGTGATCAGCTTGCTGCAGATGGAGGGCAGGACAGGTTCAGATCCCGTGTGGGATTGCCACTCACCACCTACTTCTCCGGTCCAAAACTCCGTTGGCTGCTGGATCATGTTCACGGCCTGCGTCAAGCTGCGGAGCAAGGTCAGGCGTTGTTTGGCAACATCGACACCTGGCTGATCTGGTGGCTGACCGGCGGTCCGGATGGTGGCGTGCATGTGACCGATGTGACCAATGCAAGCCGTACCATGCTAATGAACCTGGCAACCATTGATTGGGATGACGAAGTCCTGCAGGTAATCAAGATTCCCAAAAAGATGTTACCCAATATTCGAGCCTCCAGCCATGACTCAGCCTACGGGGTTGCCTCCAGCACAGGCCCATTCCAGGCAAATATTCCCATCTGTGGTGACCTGGGGGACCAGCAAGCAGCCATGATTGGCCAGGCTTGTTTCAGCCCTGGTGAAGCGAAAAACACCTACGGAACGGGTTGTTTTATGTTAATGAACACTGGGGCTCACCCGGTCCAATCTCAAAAAGGGTTATTAACCACACTGGCATATCGATTTGGTCAAAATCCTCCCACCTACGCCTTGGAAGGTTCCGTAGCCATCACTGGGGCGTTGGTCCAGTGGATGCGCGATAACCTGGGTTTGATTCAAAAGTCAGCGGATATTGAAATCCTGGCCAGATCGGTTGAAGATAGTGGCGGGATCTATTTTGTACCGGCATTTTCCGGATTATACGCGCCCTACTGGCGGTCAGATGCCAGGGGAGTGATCGTTGGCTTGACCCGATATATCAATAAAGGCCACCTGGCCAGGGCAGTCTTGGAAGCTACTGCCTACCAGAGCCGCGAGGTTTTGGAAGCGATGGAAGTAGATTCTGGGGTCAAGCTACGCAGCCTTAAAGTTGATGGCGGCATGGTAGGCAACGACTTGTTGATGCAATTTCAAGCTGATATCCTGGGTGTAGAGGTTGTCCGGCCTCAAGTAGCGGAAACGACAGCCCTGGGAGCTGCATACGCAGCCGGTTTAGCAGTTGATTTTTGGGATAGTCTTGACGATTTACGTGCTAATTGGCAGGTCAGTCATACCTGGGAACCGGCAATGGATGAAACCAAAAGAGCGGCTCTTTACAAAGGCTGGTTAAAAGCGATCCAGCGAACTTTTGATTGGGTAGAGTAGTCGATTCCTTTTACTTTGCACCATCCTAACTATGAGGTAATTCCATGCGGCAAATTCAGACAGATGTCCTGGTGATCGGTGGAGGTGCAACCGGCACTGGTGTCCTCCGCGATTTAGCCATGCGCGGCTTTCAGTGCGTGCTCATCGAACGCCGTGACCTGGCATATGGCACAACGGGGCGATACCATGGTTTGCTGCATAGCGGTGGGCGTTATGTGGTCAAAGACCCCCAAGCTGCCCGGGAGTGTATTGAAGAAAACCAAATCCTGCGCCGTATCATGCCACAATGCATCGAAGACACGGGTGGTTATTTCGTGCTGACACCCCAAGATGACCCTGCTTACGTTCCCTTATTCTTATTGGGCTGTAAAAACGCGGGTATTCCGGTCGAAGAAATCCCCATTCCTGAGATGCTGAAAACTGAGCCGTTAATGGATGCTCATATCCAGCGTTGTTTCCGCGTGCCTGATGGGTCAGCCGATTCCTTCCTGGCTGCAGAGCTGAATGCCCAATCGGCGGTTGAATACGGCGCACAGCTGCTCTTATACCACGAATTTACCCGTCTACTTTTCAAAGAGAATTCATCAAATAGCTCCGTAATTATTGGAGCAGTTTGTCAGAACATTGTAAAAGACGAAGAAGTACAGATTTATGCCAGCCTGGTTGTCAATGCCTCCGGCGCCTGGGCAGGCAAGGTCGTGCAGACTGCCGGAGTCGAGCTGGTCATGGTCCCCGGAAAGGGCACCATGGTTGCATTAAACCATCGTGTGGTCAACACAGTCATCAATCGCTGCAAGCTGCCTGCCGATGGCGATATCCTTGTCCCTGCCCACACCGTGGCAGTCATGGGTACCACCGATATTAAGGTTACCGACCCTGATCACTATGCCATTGAACCCTGGGAAATTCGTTTGATGTTGGATGAAGGCGAAAAGATCATTCCTTGTTTCAAGCAATTCAGGATTCTTCGTGCATGGGCAGGTGTTCGTCCATTAGTCCAGACTTCAGGCACGACAAGTGATCGTGACATCAGCCGCGGTTTCGTCTTGCTTGATCATGCCACCCGCGATGGCATGGAAAACCTCGTGACCATCACGAGTGGAAAATGGACTACATACCGGAAAATGGCACAGGAGACGGTGAACCTGGTCTGCCAGAAGCTTAAAGTCGACCAACCCTGCCGGACACACCTCGAACCTCTCCCACCAAATAATGGACACCCCGCGTACCATCAGTCGGGGCATCGGCTGGAACAGATTGAGCATGAATATTCCTATGGTCAACTGATGTGTGAGTGTGAGCTAGTAAAGGTCGACGAAGTGCAACACTCGATTATCCAATCCAATGCCGCCACGCTGGATGATATCCGCCGGGATACCCGCCTAGGGATGGGTCCGTGCCAGGCAGCGTTTTGCTCATTGCGGGCAATGGGGATGCTACACACCCTGAGAAAGCCCCCCGTGGAAATGACCAACGTCTCCTTGCGCGATTTTCTCAATGAGCGTTGGAAGGGTAATCTACCGATCCTATTTGGCCAGCAGCTACGCCAGGCACGTTTCAATGAATATGTCTATATAAACGTACTCAATGCTGATCATCTACCCGGTGAAAGTGCATCGAAGCTGGCTGCGGAGACATATTCGGAATCCTTTACCCAGCCCACCGTGGTTGAGCCCAGTCTACCTCTGGAGGGTAACTATCCTCCTTCTACTCATCATTTACAGCCTCAGGATGTGCTCGTCATTGGCGCAGGTCTGGCTGGCCTTACTACCGCCTGGCAGCTTGGTGAACATGGAAAACACGCTAAGGTGATCACTCGGGGCTGGGGTGCTCATTACTGGGGAACTGGTTGCATCGATATCATTGGCTACGCACCGCCTGATTATCAGCTACGGATTGACTCCCCATCCAAATTCCTGGAAGAGTATTTAACGTCCAACCCTGATCACCCCTATGCACTGGCCGGATTGGCTGCCCTGGAAAATGCAGCCGATGCTTTCCTGGCGTTATGCCGGGAGGCTGGTTACCCGTACAGCGGTTCACTCGATAAGAATATCCTGCTCGCCACTTCCCTGGGTACTTTACGACCGACTTGCCTCGTCCCGGAGACGATGATGGCTGGTGATTGTTCAGAGAACACACCCATGTTGATTGTGGGGTTTGATAGGTTTTTTGATTTTTATCCTTCTCTTATCGCTGATAACCTGTCTTTCCAGGGGATCCTCGCTCAGGAGCTCGTTCTCGAGTTACCTTCGTTACGAAAACGCAAATTTGTTACCGCCATGGTTTTGGCGCGTTTATTTGATGACCCTGCCTTCTGCCAGGAAGTTAGCGATGCAATCAAGCCACGTTTAGGAAGTGCAGGTCGGGTTGGTTTCCCGGCTGTGCTGGGACTGAAGGATGCTCACACTGCGATTCAGCACCTGCAGGCTTCTCTTGGGGTACCGGTGTTCGAGATTCCCGGCATGCCTCCTTCGATTCCCGGCATCCGCTTACAAAATATCCTGGTATCTTCCATTGAGCAGCGCCATGGCGTTGTTTCAAACGGCATGCTTGCAACTGATTCTACTAATGACGGTACATCTATTTTATCGGTTCATACGGAAGCAGCTGCACGCCATGTCGATCACCTTGCCAAATCATATGTCCTCGCCACGGGCGGCTTCCTGGGTGGTGGAATAACCAGCACCAATAATGTCTATGCGCAAGAGCCCATCTTTAATTTACCCATCACTCCAAGCCCAGCCGAACATCCTTACCAAAACCAATTCATTTCACCCCCAGGCCATCCGCGCTTCCGTACCGGGATTCGCATCGATCACACGCTTCAGCCCACCGACCAGGCTGACCACCCACTCTATTCCAACCTCTACGCAGCTGGCTCACTTTTCCATGGATGCGATTCCGTGCGCGAGCGTAGCCTCGAAGGCATCGCACTGGCTACCGCATTTCGAGTCGCAGAAGTGATCTCGAAGGAACGTGAATCATGAGACTGCCTTCTTCGATCGACAACTGCGCTGGTAATACTACCTTTCAACGATCACCGGTCATTTCACTGGATCAATGCATCAAGTGCAACATATGCACCACGGCTTGCCCTGTATCGGCAGTGACCGACCTGTTCCCCAGTCCCAAGTATGAAGGCCCGCAAGCTGAACGCTTCCGTTTACCAAGCCAGTTATCACCTGATCAATCCGTGGATTATTGTACCGGTTGCCGGGTATGTAACATGGTCTGCCCGAATGGAGTGAAGATCGCCGAGTTGAATGCCCGGGCACGTGCCGCCATGGTGAAAAGCGGCAAGGTTCCCCTCCGATTGCGATTGCGGAATAACCTGGTTGCCCGGGCTGAGCTGCTTGGGAAGGTTGGCCTACCCATCGCTCCTGTTGCGAACACCCTGCTTTCCCTAAAACCTGCCCGCCAGTTCGCTGAATTTGCTCTCTCCATCCACCACGACGCACCCTTGCCTTCCTTTAGCAGGCACCGTTTCACGACCTGGTTTCACAAACGCCAAAACCCCCTGCGTTCAGCTAGAAAAGTTGTCTACTTCCACGGGTGTTCTACCCAATACTACGAGCCACGCGTCGGTAGGGCTGCCGTTCAGGTCTTGGAGCGCAACGGTTTTGAGGTTATCGTGCCAGCCCAAAACTGTTGCGGTCTTCCGCTGCTATCCAACGGGGAATTTCCCGCTGCCCGCAGGTATCTTCAGAGCAACGTCCGTCACCTGGTTGAGTATGCCCGCCAGGGGATACCGATTATCGGCACCTCGACGAGTTGTTCGCTGACCTTGAAAGAAGAAGCCCCAGAGCTGCTGGACATGCATGACGAAGACACCCGGCTGGTCGCAGAGAACACTTATGACTTCAATGAATTCATGTTATCTTTGTTGGATCAAGGTCTGCTCGATACCGACTTAAGTCCGATCCCCTATACCCTGGTTTACCATATCCCCTGTCAGTACCGTGGCCACCGCATCGGTAAACCTGGCCTGCCCTTGTTGGGCTTGATCCCCGGGCTAAACATCATCGATAGCCGCGCAGATTGCTGTGGCATCGCTGGCACGTACGGCTATAAAAAAGAAAAGTATGCCATATCAATGGATATCGGCCAACCACTATTCGATTTCATAACCCATTCCTACCCTGAGAGTCCGCTCGTAGTATGTGATAGTGAAACCTGCCGCTGGCAGATCACTCACGCCACCGGGAAACCGGCAATTCACCCGGTCGAGCTGCTGGCACAGTCTTACGGCATTGGTGCGATTACCGGTTTGATCACATCTTAATTTATCGGATATTTTGTGCACAACCCTTTTGCTTTATTAAAAGAATACCCACGCCAGTTCAGGCTGATGTTCTATGGCATGCTGATCAGCACGATTGGCTCATCCATGATATGGCCGTTCCTGATGATCTATGTCAAAGAACGCGTCCAGCTACCCCTCACCCAGGTTGCCAGCTTGATGACCTTCAATGCTATTGCCGGCATCATTGCATCATTGATCGCCGGGCCAATCACCGATCGGGTTGGGAGGAAATGGGTCATGGTCGTCAGCCTGGTCGGTAATGGCCTGGTGTACTTTTTCATGATCAATGCCCAAACCTATTTGCATTTCGCCCTGCTTCTATCGCTCAGTGGTACATTCAACCCACTCTACCGGGTAGGGGCAGATGCCATGCTAGCAGACCTTATCCCGGCTGAGAAACGCCCAGATGCTTATGCCTTGATCCGCCTCAGCAACAATGCCGGGATTGCCCTTGGACCAACCATCGGCGGATTCCTATCGTCAATCTCGTTTTCGATTACTTTTTACTGCGCAGGGGCAGGGATGATCGCCTACAGCCTTCTACTAGCCTTCCAGGCACATGAGACGTTGCCAGAACAAGCCGGGTTCACCGAAGATCTAGTAGGCATGTTTAGAGGTTACCTGCGAGTCCTGCGCGATGCGCACTTTTTATCCTTTATCGGTGCTTTTATCCTGGCCCAGATGTGCGCAGTGCTTATCTGGATATTGATGCCTGTCTATGCCAACAATAACTTTAATGTTCCAGAAAGCCTGTATGGGTTTATCCCCACCACCAATGCCTTGATGGTCGTATTCCTGCAGGTCTTCGTTACAAACCGCACCAAGCGCTATCAGCCTGCACCAGTGATGATGCTTGGTACTTTCTTTTACACGCTCGGTGTTGGCAGTGTCGCTTTCGGTCACTCGTTCATCGGTTTTTGGATCAGTATTGTGATCATGACCATCGGTGAGCTTATTTTGATGCCTACCGCCTCAACCTACGTGGCTTCCCTCGCGCCCCCCGATATGCGCGGTCGTTATATGAGCATCGCCGGTCTCACCTGGCCTGCCGCTGCCGGTATCGCCCCTCTCATGGGAGGTTATCTCAATGACAATATTGCTCCAGTTGCCATATGGTATGGTGGCTTTTTAGTCGGCATTGTCGGTATCCTTGGTTTTTATTTCCTTTCTAAACGACGACCAGCACCCCAGCCTTCTCTTGTTTCTGATTAATGGATATCTAGTAAAATTAACTACATAATCATTGTTGAGGAGAACAGAAAATGAAATCTTCATCAAGATACCGTTGGGTAGTGGTAGCAATCTTTTTCTTATTCACCCTTCTGCACCAGGCAGATAAGCTCCTGATCGGACCAATGACGGAGATTATCATCCAGGATTTCAATATCACGATGACCCAGATGGGTTTGGTTTCTACCGGCGCTTTGATCGTTGGTGCCATTTTTTATCCGATCTGGGGCTATTTATACGACCGCTTCGCCCGGCCAAAATTGCTGGCCTTAGCATCGTTTATCTGGGGTGCCACCACCTGGTTGAATGCCATCGCTCCTACGTATTCTGCTTTTCTGGTCACGCGCTCATCGACCGGTATCGACGATTCCAGCTATCCCGGCATGTACAGCCTGATATCTGATTATTTCGGTCCAAAACTACGCGGTAAGGTCTATGGTTTATTACAATTTACCCAACCCCTGGGATACCTTGTGGGCATGGTGCTTGGTCTGCTGCTGGCGGGTGTTATTGGTTGGAGAGGGGTATTCTATATCACTGGCTCATTAGGCGTGCTCATGGCGTTCGTAATCTTCTTCGGAGTCAAGGACGTTCCCCGCGGGCAAAGTGAACCCGAAATGGCCGGTGTTGAAATCCAGGGCCAGTATAAGTTCAGCTTGCGAACAGCCGGTAGACTGTTTACAAAACCCAGCCTGTTGATCCTGTTTATCCAGGGTTTTTTCGGCGTCTTCCCCTGGAACGCCATCACCATCTGGTTTTTCTATTATCTTGGCTCCGAACGGGGTTTTGACTCTAACACACAACTGATCGTAATGGTCATTGCGGTGCTTGTCCTGGCGATCGGTTATCCGATCGGTGGCACCTTGGGCGACTTCTTCTTCAAACGTGATCGGCGCGGTCGATTGTATGTATCCATGGTCGGTGTGCTCCTGGGAGCAATCTTCCTTTACTTTTGTCTGAACGTACCCAATGAAGATGTGCTCCTGTTCACCATCATGCTGGCTCTGACTGCCCTGTTCATGCCTTGGGCATCGCCGAACGTAATATCAACGGTTTACGATATCACCCTGCCAGAAGTTCGCAGTACTGCCCTTTCCATCCAATATTTGATTGAATCAGCCGGTGCAGCCACAGCACCATTGATTGTCGGCCTGATCGCTGACCAGTCTTCACTAAAAAATGCATTCTTGATCATCTGCATCGCCACCTGGGTATTGTGCGCTGGCTTCTTCGTAGTTACCTCCTTATTTATCCGCAAGGATATCAGCGTATTACGCGATGAGATGTCGCGCCGTGCTGAGCAGGAAAAAAGCCACCAGCCAGGCCTCGAGGAAGTCGCCTAAGTGAAGCTCGCCATCATCGGTGCAGGAGGGGTACGAACTCCCCTGCTCGTTCAATCAATCTTGAAACGACAGGCTCGCCTCGGTATCACCGAGCTTAGCCTGATGGATATTGACGCTGAGCGGCTGGAATTGATCGGAGCGCTCACATCACCCATTGAGGATTCGCCAGACACCAGGTTCCATATCACCCGTACCACTGATCCGTGTCTCGCCCTATCCGCTGCGGATTTCGTGATCACCACCTTCCGCGTAGGTGGAATCGAATCGCGTGTCATCGATGAGACGGTGCCGCTAAAGTACGGTGTTCTCGGCCAGGAGACTACTGGTCCGGGTGGTTTCGCCATGGGCCTTCGCTCGATTCCCGTGCTTTTGGATTACGTCAGGCTGATGCATGACGTCTGCCCAGGGGCATGGCTGATCAACTTCGCCAACCCATCTGGAATGCTCACCGAAGCAGTCATCCGTCACGGCAATTGGCCTCGCATCGTCGGCATTTGCGATGGGCCATCGAGTATCCACGAATTAATAGCTGCGGTATTGGGAAAAAGCCCTCAAGATGTTCACCCGGATTACTTCGGACTGAACCACCTCGGCTGGATTCACAGCATCACCACAGACAATCACGACCGTCTGCCAGAATTGATGGAATTAATCAAATCAATGGGCACCGTGCCGGGAATGCCATTTGATGCGGATTTCATCACCAGCCTGGGGATGATCCCAAATGAATATTGTTATTACTATTACTACAACAAACAGGCAGTCAACAATATCCTCCAGGCAGGTGAAAGCCGTGGCGAACAGGTTGCTCGAGAAAATCTCAAGTTATTCGCAGCATTGAAAGAAAAGCATCAGGCTCAGGATTTCGATGGGATGCAATCGCTTTACCATGAGTATCTGGAACGGCGGGGCAGCAGCTACATGGTAAAGGAGACCGGTAGGTCACATGACCTGTCATTTCTTCCGCCAAATATCCTCGCGCCGATCGGTTTGGAAGGATATGCCGGTGTAGCCCTAAATCTCATTGAAGCATTGAATAGTTCTGCACCGATGGTTCAAATAATTAATATTGCTAACCATGGTGCCATCCCCACACTCGATGACCAGGATGTCGTGGAAATACCAGTACTTGTCAGTACTGATCATATTCAACCGATGCCGGTTGGCAATATCCCGCCACATTGCATGGGCCTCATCCAGCAGGTCAAGGAATATGAGCATCTGACCATCCAGGCAGCAGTGGAAAATTCTTATTACAAAGCGCTCCTGGCTCTGACCATTCATCCCCTGGTGCGCGATTATTCTATCGCCAGGTTGATCCTGGATGAATATCTTGCCCAGCACCGATCGTATTTCCCGAGCTTGCACTAGATGGCCTATGATTTTGACGTAATCATCGCCGGGAGCTACTCTGCCGACTTGATATTCACTGGCATGCAGGGGTTGCCTCAGCTTGGCATGGATACGGTCGGTTCTGATTTTTTAATGACCCCTGGTGAAGCCTATATCTCAGCTGTCAGCATGCACCGGTTGGGAGTAAAGGTAGGCTGGGCTGCCGACTTTGGTAATGATGATTTCAGCTTGTTCGCGCTCAAATGTGCCCGTGAAGAAGGCCTGGACGAAACCTTGTTTATCCATCATGACCGACCCTACCGACGGATATCCGCGGCCGCTTCTTACCCGGAAGATCGCATGTTTATCACCTATTACGATCCTGATCCACAGGTCCCTGCAGTCATCCCAGCATTAGTCAAAAACCGTGCCAGGGTGCTATATCTCCCTGGCCTGTATACGGGAAAGCTGCTCAGTGCAGGTAAAAAATTGGTCAGCCGGAAGGGAATGCAATTAGTGATGGATGGAAACTCCTCGGTGGGAGATATCACTGGAAAATCACGCCAGAGCAGCCTGGTGAGGCAGGCTATCCGAAGTGCGGATATCTTCCTACCCAATGCGCTCGAAGCCCGGCGATTGACCGGGGATCAAGACCTGGCGATCGCTGCCTGGCGTCTTGCTGAGCATTGTAAGAACGTGATAATCAAGGATGGACCCAACGGTTCATTGGCGTATGTAGCTGGCCACATTTATACAATGCCAGCCATCCCCGTCAAGCCTGTGGATACCACTGGAGCAGGCGATAATTTTAGTGCTGGCTTTTTGTGTGCCTGGCTGAATGGGCAGCCTGTCGATACCTGTTTAAAATGGGGAAACATCACGGGGGGTCTCTCTACCACAGCCACAGGCGGCACATATCCGAAGATTACCCGCGATGATGTGCTTATATACCTGGAAAACTGGCCAGATAACTCCAGTGTCTCAACTGGTCACCGAAAACATGAGGAAAATTATGAAAATCGTGCACATTGACCCTGCCGATCGTTACCGGACTGAACAATTCATCGATCTCCCAAATAAGATCTATAGCGACACACCTCAATGGGTTCCACCCCTTGCCACAGACACCCGGCGGATTTTCGACACAAAAGGCAATCCATTTTTCCATCATTCTCGGGCTGCCTTTTTCCTGGCCCTGGCTGCTGATGGCTCAGCCGTCGCCCGCCTGGCAGTTTTGAATAACCATCACTACAATGATTTCAACCATGAGCAGACAGCTTTCTTTTATCATTTTGAATGTTTTTATCATCCGGAAGCTTCGAATATGTTGTTCGAAGCAGGTTTTGAGTGGGCCAGGAACGCTGGGTTGACCAAGATCATCGGCCCCCGGGGTTTTTCCTCGCTCGATGGGCTGGGCTTGCTGGTTAAAGGTTTCGAGCACCGGCCAGCATTCGGAATTCCGTATAACCAATCATATTACGCTGATTTGGTCGAAGCTGCCGGATTTACCACCGAATCGGATATCGTTTCAGGCTATCTTCCCAGCGATATGCAATTCCCCGAAAAGGTCCATAGGATATCTGAATTGGTGCAAAAACGCCGCGGGTTGAGTATCGCCAGGTATCACAGCCGTAGTGATCTACGTAAGCTGGTCCCACAGTTTAAAGACCTGTACAACGCGATGCTCGGCAGTCTCCCAGGGAATGTGCCTCTCACCGACCAGGAAGCAAAATCGATAGCCGAGCAGCTATTATGGTTTGCTGACCCACGTCTGATCAAAGTCATTATGAAGGATAATACCCCCATCGGCTTCTTGTTCGCCTATCCCGATATCTCAGAGGCTGTTCAGAAAACAAAAGGCCGGGTCTACCCGCTTGGCTGGATCAAGCTGCTGTTGGAAAAACGGCACACGAGTTGGGTGAATATCAACGGCGCTGGGATCCTGGAAGAATATCAGGGCTTGGGCGGCACGGCGATTTTATTTAGTGAAATGTATAAAAGTATCACCGAGGGTGGCTTCAAGCATGCAGAGATCGTCCAGATCGGTGCTGAAAACGAAAAGATGCAGCGTGAGCTGCGCGAAATGGGGATCGATTTCTACAAAACCCATCGCATGTATCAAAAATCTTTATAAGCTTGATATTGAGGTTAAGTTGCTTTGGCCAGGTGGCAGGCAACCCAATGGCCGGGCATGATCTCGCGCCATTCGGGGATCGCAAGCTTGCATTGTTCAACAGCAATGGGGCATCGAGGATGGAAACGGCAACCTGGGGGAGGATTGATTGGGCTGGGGATCTCGCCTTTCAGGATGATCCGCTGGCGCTGGCGGTCACGCTTGGGGTCAGGGATTGGAACGGATGACAGCAGTGCCTGAGTATATGGATGCAGCGGGTTCTCGTATAGCTCATTCCGCTCAGCCAGCTCAACGATAATACCCAGGTACATCACAGCCACCCGATCGCATATGTGGCGCACCATGCTCAAGTCGTGGGCAATGAAAAGGTAGGTCAGGTTGAACTCATCTTGAAGCTCTTCCAACAAGTTCACCACCTGGGCCTGGATGGATACGTCAAGGGCTGAGATTGGTTCGTCGCATACAATGAATTCAGGGCTGCAGGCTAGAGCACGGGCCACACCGATGCGTTGGCGTTGCCCACCAGAAAATTCATGGGGGAAACGGTTGATCAACCTGGGGCTCAGGCCAACTTTTAACATCAGCTCGTGCACTCGTTCATCGCGCTCATGCGTGCTGCCGAACAAATTATGCACACGTAAGGGCTCGCCGATAATGGCACTGACCGTCCAGCGTGGGTTGAGTGACGCATACGGATCCTGGAAGATCATCTGTGCCTTACGGCGTAGCAACTTGATGTGCGTTTTGTCCGCTTCTGCCAGTGAGATACCGCTGATAACTACTTTACCATCAGTAATGGGGTATAGCCCCAGGATGGTCCTCCCGGCAGTTGTTTTTCCACAACCACTCTCACCCACTAACCCCAGTGTTTCACCCCTGAGGATATCAAAAGTGATGCCATCCACAGCCTTAACAGAACCGGTTTCCTTTTCAATGATTAAACCCTGCCGAATCGGAAAATGCTTCTTAAGCTGCTTTACCTCTATCAGCGGCTGGTTCAGTTCAACTGGTGTTGGTGAGGGAAGTGCCAAAATCAATCTCCTGAAGTATTAACGGGGTTTACCAGTAGTCAAATCCATCCAGCAGGCAGCCTGGTGATTATCTGCAGCAACATGGATTAATGGAGGCATTTCTTGAAGACAACGATCAAAGGTATGATCACAGCGTGGTGCAAATGGGCACCCTTTGGGTTCAACCAGCAGGTTGGGTGGCGCACCAGGAATTGAGTGTAAGCGTTTTTCCCGACGAAGGTCTACCCTGGGCAAAGCTGCTAATAGAGCATGAGTATATGGGTGTCTTGCATCTTCGTACAGGTGATCGACCAGGGCTTCTTCGACGATGAAGCCGGAATACATGACGATCACGCGTTCTGCAATTTCAGCGACCACACCCAGGTCATGCGTGATCCAGATCACAGACATGTTCATTGCTGTTCGGATAGACTGCACCAGCTCGACAATCTGCGCCTGGATGGTCACATCGAGAGCTGTGGTAGGTTCATCTGCGATCAGGATGCTAGGATTACAGGAAAGTGCCATGGCGATCATTGCCCGTTGCCGCATTCCCCCTGAGAACTGGTGTGGAAAATCTTTTAAACGGTTGGCTGGTTCAGGAATTCCAACCATTTCTAGCAGTTCAACACAACGCTGTTGGTTTTTTTCTTTTTCCAAGCCAAGGTGGATACGCAGTGGCTCGCTTAGCTGTCGACCAATACTAAGTACTGGATTGAACGCTGTCATCGGGTCCTGGAATACCATGGCAATATCCCTGCCACGTATCTCTTCCATTTGTGATTCTTCTAATTTAATCAGATCCTTCCCCTGAAATAATGCCTGGCCACTGGCAATCTCACCCGGAGGGATGGGGATCAGGCCCATGATAGACATCATCGTCACAGATTTACCGCAACCGCTTTCGCCTACGACGCCGATCGTCTCACCCTCATTCAAGTGGAAAGATACCCCATTTACAGCATGTACAGTGCCTTCAGCAATGTGAAAACGGGTCTTCAGGTCAATGACTTCCAGGATCTTATGCGGAGTCGTTCCATTGTTCATAGCAATCAGTATTCTATCCAATCATTACACGGCTCGGCTGTGTGGATCGAGTGCATCTCGCAACCCATCCCCCA
The DNA here is from genome assembly GCA_003105035.1 of Anaerolineales bacterium. Classification (NCBI taxonomy): domain Bacteria; kingdom Bacillati; phylum Chloroflexota; class Anaerolineae; order Anaerolineales; species Anaerolineales bacterium. The sequence continues at coordinate 134,349 of PQAL01000036.1, forward strand.
GGAAATTTATGCTTAAAACGATCAGCACAATGAACATACCCGGGAAGAACCACAACCACCAGGCTGATTCAATATAGTTGTAAGCCCCTTCCAGCATATTTCCCCACGTAGCGGTGGGCGGTTGTACTCCTAGACCTAAAAAACTTATATAAGCTTCCAAAATGATTGCTGCGGCAATACTAAGTGTTGCTGATACAATGATGGGGGCAATACTGTTGGGGAGTACATGTCGCAGGATAATATCCTTGGTCGATGTGCCGGTTGCTCTTGCAGCCAATATATAATCGTTTTCTTTCACCGATAAGAATTGAGCGCGCACCAACCTCGCCAAATAAGGCCAGCTGGTGATACCAATCACAAATACGATCACGATCACGCTGCCACTGAAAGTTCGTCCTGCAAATTTTATGTTAGGTATCGATGCAGCGAAATAACGCGCCATAACCAGAAGCAGGAAGATCTGCGGGATCACCAGAATTGCTTCGGTAACACGCATCAATGCGCTATCCAGCCAGCCGCCAAAATATCCCGCCATGGCGCCAATGCTGACGCCTAAAATCACCTCCACCAGCATGGCGGTTAATCCGATCAGTATGGATATCTGGCCGCCATAGATGGTTCGCGCCAGTATGTCTCGGCCGATTGTGTCGGTTCCGAAGGGATGCTCACGCGAAGGAGATTGCAATGCGTTGCCCGTTTCGGTACGGTTCGAGTAACCCTCAGTAAAAACGAAAGATCCTATTAAGGCATATAGTAGAATCAGCAGCAGGGTGATCGTTCCAAATATCGCCATTCGATGGCGTCGAAAACGGCGCCAAGTGAGCTGGGTAAGTGTTAATGGTGGGGTTTCCAGCTCATCGGGAGTCAGGTTGGGGATGCCTGGTTTAGGTTGTGATAAGGTTGCGTCAGTCATAATTTACCATTATTTATAGCGGATGCGCGGATCCAGCCAGGCATATGTTACATCCGCAATGATCTGGAAGATGATCACAGCAAAAGCAATCATCATCATGATACCCATGACCACAGCGGTATCCGAACGCTCGACGTGATCAAGGAATAATCGTCCCATACCAGGCCATCCGAAAATTCGCTCAGTCACGATTGCGCCTCCAAGCAGGAAGGGTAAGTCAAGAGCGACTAGGGTGACAATCGGTAAGGCAGCATTTTTTAAGGCATGGATATATACCACCTCCCGCCTGGGTAAACCCTTGGCTTTAGCAGTTCGTACATAATCTTGCCCAAGGGTTTCCAGCATGGCACTACGGATATAGCGGCTATAGCCAGCAATAAAACCGAATGAAAGTGTAGCGACAGGCAGAATCATATGCCAGGCGAGCTGCATAGTCGATGGGCCAGCCGATGGCTCAAACATGCCCACCGTCGGCAAGTAAGGTAGCCCCCATTTCCTGAAATTCACCGAAAATATATACATGGCTAATAATGCAAAAAAGAACACTGGCATCGAATATAGCACAAAAGTAGTTGCTGTGATGATATTGTCTGCAGCCGAGTACTGGTGCAGGGCAGAATAAATCCCGATGAGTAATGCAACGGATATGATAATAGCTTCAGCTGTGACCATCAAAAGTAGTGTGTTTGTTAATCGTTCACCGATTACTTTGGTAACCGGCTGGCGATTGACTAACGAGATGCCCCAATCACCTCGTAACACACCTTTCCGAGTACCAGTAGCGTATGAATCAATGTAATTAAGTGGATTTAAGCATTTCACAATGGGATTTAAAATCCCCGCATTTGGCTCGGGAATCTCACCCACAGGCCTGGTCCAGTCATTGCCGATCAACCAGTAGACATATTGGACACAGCCAGGCTTATCCAATCCCAATTGCTTGGCTAGCCGGATGCGATCTTCTGGCCTAGTCACTTTACGTCCCCCCATGGTGGCAAGCGGGTCACCCATAGCTTGCATCATGGCAAACAGGACGATACTTATAATCAATAACAGTGGAATGGCTTGTAATAACCGGCGAATGATATAACGAGTCATTGATTTTTGGTGATATTCATGTGCAGGCGGGCCACCCCGCCTGCACATATTGAGTAGAAATGATTATTATTTAATATCCCACTCAGCAATATTGAAGAATGGGGTCGCACCGGACATTTTGTAACCAGTCATCCGGTCGCTGAACGAGAACAGGTCTGGGTCCTGCCAAATACCAAGCCAGTAAACATTATCATAAATAAGCTTCGTTATCTCGTAGAAGGTCTGTTGTCGTTCGGCGAAGTCAAATTGAGTCAGCTGCTTAAGGAATAGCCCATCCAGAGTCTCATCACACAGACCTGTGGGGCTGGAACCAGCCGGATTCGCATCGCTGGGGATGTTTGAGCATAGCCAAACGGTCGTGTTCGGATCTGGCCAGTAGGGTGAATCTGAATATTCGATGAGATCCAGGGAGAAGTTGGCGGAGGGGCCATCATCCTGGTATCCGTTAAAGAAGGTGTCGGAATCGTAGCTCAACAGTTCCGTCCCGATTCCTACTGCAGCCAGATCTTGCTGGCCAACTGCCTGGGTATCCTGGCGAACTTGCCGGTTGGTTGTTCCCCACTTTAATACCAACTCGACCCCATCTTTATCGACGGTACCGTCGCCATTGGTATCGGTCCAGCCTGCTTCCGCCAGTAAAGTTTTAGCTTTATCAGGGTCGTAGGGATACGGGGTTATGGTTGGGTCGACCCATGGGCTCTTATCCCAATCGGTGGCTGCCACACCTGTTAGACCAAGTAGTAAATCATCCACCAGTTTCTGCCGGTTGAAGGCATAGGCAATCGCCTGGCGAACCTTCACATCCTTTAGTGCCGGGTTGCCTTTCTCAGGATGCAAATTGATGTAAATACCTTCGTTGTAACCTGAGAAAGAATTGAGGATTGTGATATTTGCTGCTTGCAGCTGAGGCACATCAGGGTAACCAAAGAATGTGCCTACATCGCCATCACCCGAAACCAGGGCTGCGATATTCGAAGCATCATCCGGAACAAATTTGAAGAATAACTCATCGACTTTAGCTGGCTCAAGCCAGTAATTGTCATTCCTGACAAAGCGGGCAAAGCTGCCAGATTGCCATTCTTCGAATACGAATGGTCCACAACCGACGGTTGGAGCCCTGTTCCATTCGGCGGTATCAAGGGTGCCTTCCGCATCAAAGACGGGTTGCAGAATGTGCTTGGGGATGATCGGGGTACTGCTGGTCGAACCGCTAAAGAGCGTTGCCTGCCATGAAGCAAAAGGCTCTGGGAAATTAAATACCACAGTTTGGTCATCCGGTGTTTCGACGGATGTTATTAAATTATATGGCGAGCGGGTGCTCACAGCGTTCGAATCAGCCATGATCATGTCGTAGGTGAATTTAAAGTCTGCAGAGGTGATTGGCTCACCATCTGACCACTTAATATCGTCCCTCAACTTGAAGGTAAATGTCTTACCATCGTTGGTTATCCCGCCATTTTCGAGGGTTGGCATCTCTTTCAATAAATATGGAAACGCCTTTGCCTCGTCGTCAAACAGCCATGGTGTACACATATAGGCTGGATAGATTACTGACACGAACCACATGTTGGTGTAGATGGGGTTGAGGTTATCAAACTCCTGGCCCCAAATGAACGTCAGCACCTTCTTTTCAGCTGGTGCGGTAGTGGGTTCTACAACCGGTGGAGCTTCTGTGGGTTGGGCGACAGGTGGCGCTTCAGTGGGCTGCACGACAGGCGGAGCTTCTGTGACGACCGTAGTCGCGGTCGGTGCGGTAGTGCAGGCAGAAAAAACAAAAGTGGCGATTATCAATAGGGTAAACAAAATATGTTTACGTTGCATCTTATTCTCCTCTGAATTTATGTTGGATGGATAGATATTGCTCCATATTTACAAAGCCGAAGAGCAAAACACGGTTATTGATAATATTCGACCATCGACCTCCTTGTCTTATGTTGAGTATGTCAATTTTTACCATTGATTTGGGATGCTTCAAGCATTGAAGCATATTATAGTATTTAATCGGCTTTTTTGCCAACCTCTTTCCGCAGGTTTTAAGTATAATTAAATTATGCTGAATCATCATAAAAAGTTCATTTGTTCAGAAATCGAGCACCAATCGGAAAAATTGTGGGCAATCAGCACCAAGCTATTTAATGAGCCGGAGACTGCCTTTAAAGAATTCAAAGCCAGTCAGCTTCTTACCCATGCTCTGCAGGAAGGTGGGTTCAGTGTAGAAGGCGGGATCGCCAATCTGGACACTGCTTTCCGGGCGTCCATCGGTGACCAGGCCCACCCATGCATTGCCATCCTGGCTGAGTACGATGCCCTGACGGGTCTGGGGCACGCCTGCGGCCATAACCTGATTGCTTCGGCAGCCATTGGCGCTGGCCTGGCACTGGCCGAGCTACAGCCCCGCTTACCAGGTCTCATCCAGGTAATTGGCTCTCCAGCTGAAGAGGGGGGTGGTGGTAAGATCATATTAGCTGAAGCCGGGGTATTTGATTCGGTTGATGCTGGCATGATGTTCCACCCGGCTGCAAAGAACATGGTCTTACGTAGCTCCCTCGCTTCCGCCAAGCTGAGAATGGAATTTTTCGGCAAAGCTTCGCATGCCGCCGCAGCCCCTGAAGAAGGCATCAATGCATTAGATGCATTGATCCTGACCTTCAACAATATCCATGCCATTCGCCCCCTCCTTGGCCCGAAGGATGTCATTGCTGGCATCATCCTGAATGGAGGCGAAGCAGCCAACATAATCCCTGCCTATACTTGTGCAGATTTTAGTATTCGCAGTCTTACTTCCCAACGCAGGGATGAGATCATCGAGAAAGTTAAAGCCTGTGCTCAAGCTGGCGCCCAGGCAGTCGGCTGCCAGCTGAAACTCACCCTTTCGCCGGGCTACAAGAACATGTTACCCAACCATGTCATTGCGGATTTATTCTCCGCCAATCTTGAAATAGTCGGTCGCCAGGTGGTTGAACCGGGCCCGTTCGAGCGCATGGGCTCCACCGATATGGGAGATGTCAGCCACATTATCCCCGCCATCCACGCTTACCTGGCGATCGCACCAGAAAATATCGCTGGTCACACCCTGGAGTTTAAGGAATACTGTATCTCTGAAGCGGGTAAATCGGCCATGCTAGATGCAGCCAAAGCATTGGCAATGACAGTTGTGGATTTGCTTACCGATCCTTCCCTGGTTCAGAAGGCAAAAGTAGAATTGAACCGTACAATAAGTGAAAAATCCTGATATCGGAGTGATGAATAGGAGGCAATATTATGGCAGGGCACTATCTTCAAAGTCTTTTAGGCGAACGCGAGAATGTCATCCTGGCGACCAGGCACCATTGGTTTGTCCTGGCCAGCTCAATCGTTCTTGAAGCAGTCTTAGTATCGATCATCTTCATTGCAACGATCCTGATTTCGATTTACGCTTACGGCAAAACACCTGCCTGGTGGATTATCAGTGTATTGGGCTTCTTGCTTATGCTGATACCCATCACCACCGGCACGCGGGATATCCTGAACTGGTCGAATCACCAGTTCATTATCACCAATCATCGTGTGATGCAGATCTCAGGCATCTTCAACAAAAGTGTGATTGATTCCTCGCTGGATAAAGTCAATGATATCAAGATGGACCAATCAGCGTTGGGACGGTTGTTTGGTTACGGGGATATCGAAATCCTGACCGCCAGCGAATTAGGGGTCAACCTGTTCAAAAAAATTGATGAACCGGTGAAGTTCAAAAGCGCCCTGATAAACGCCAAGGCATATCTCGAGCATACCCCTGAAGAAGCTCCTGAACCAAAAGTCGAAGAAAACAAAGCTGACATCCCCGACATGATCAATCGCCTGGCCGATTTACGTGCCCGGGGCGTCATTACAGAGACTGAATTCCTGCAGAAGAAATCTGAGCTCCTATCTAAAATCTAATGAGCACCAGCTTTTTGAAATTCGAAGAGCTCACCTGGCCTGAGGTTCGAGCAGTACACCGCCGAACTCCGCTCGTGCTTCCTCTGGGATCCGGCTATGATATGCATCGCCTGGCCGATGCCCTGGGCAATCCTGAAATTGCCTACCTCCTGCCTTCATTTCCTTATGGGTGGCAGGGTAGTGGCCTGGTTGTCTCCGATGCTGTGCTGAGCAGGTATCTCGAAAATCTTATCTCAGGGCTGTGGGATGACGGATTCACCAATACGTTTGTTCTCGTTCCACAGGGTCTTCAACTGAATCTTTGTGTTCCCTGGTTGGCTTTACCCCACCAGTCAACGGTTTTCCAGAGTAATTCTCTTCCTGCGGAAACTGAGCACGGCAAGCTTGTGCTCATTCCTATTGGACATACCGAACAGCATGGCTTTCACCTGCCCCTATCCACCGACACGATGATCATTGAAGCAATCGCTCAAGGCACAGCCTCAGCTTTCTCCGAGCAGACCACCCTCCTTCCGGTCATGCCCTATGGTGTCAGCACCCACCGCCAATCTTTCGCCGGTACGTTTAATGCCGGAGGGCGTGCCTTTGAGGATTTCTGGATCAACGTGATCGATGTCCTGGCTGAACGTAGGTTTAAACTATTTTATTTAATCAACGGCCACGGAGGAAACAGCTCGTTTATTATTAATGCCATCAAATATGCCGGCGAACGTCACCGGCGTATCTTCTGCGCCACAGCCTGGCTGTATCTCTCCGGTCCACAAGGTATTGCCGCACTCGAAAAATATCGCCAATCCGGTATCGGTGGCATGGGCCATGCCTGCGAGCTTGAAACTTCATTCATCCTCCACTTGCACCCCGAGCTTGTCCATATGGAACGTGTAGTGGATGAAGTCGATTTTGTTGCTACACCTTCATATTATATGGATTGGGTGGAGGGAGGTGCGTTAATCGCCAACCCACCTTGGGATGATGACTCGAAAACCGGTGCTTACGGAGCTGGTAGCCTGGCAACTGCTGAAAAAGGCAGGCTGTGGCTCCAGGCAGCCATTGACGAGAAGGTAGCGCATATCAAGGAAATCTTTCAACAGCACCAGCTACGTGAGGCACGGCGGGAGAGCGGCTATGGATTATGGGGCGAAGTTAATAAGAGCGGGTATACTTAGAACGCTTGCGTTTTCTATCGTTTGACATCGATAAGGCCGGAGGTTTTTCGGTAAGAATTTCCCCCGTATCTAGACATTCATCCCATCCGATTCCTCGACTCTCAGTGTAGATAGTGGTCAAACATGCTCAGATATCATGGCTATGCGCATGTCGGGAACTTTTTCATCGTCTATTCGTTAGTTTTCAATCGCTATTTTTCTTCGCCAATCACCTGTGGTATAATCCCGTCGCCTTTACCGCCACCGTAGCTCAGACGGCAGAGCAAGCGTTTCGTAAACGTTAGGTCAAGGGTTCAATTCCCTTCGGTGGCTCAATAATTTTAATCGACCGTTAGTATTCGCCTTCCCTCCCTGTTCGATGCTTCTATTTGCTTCCCCCAACAACCGTATTCCAGTATAATTCCTGCATGCCAAATCGTACACCCCCTCTCGTGATCGGAATTGCCGGTGGAACAGGCTCAGGAAAATCCACAGTTGCAAAAGTGATCATCGATAGGGTGGGTGCCAGTCACATTGCCCTTTTGCCTCATGATGCATATTATAAAAACCTCACACAGCTTGAGCCGGCTCAACGTGCATTGATTAATTTCGACCATCCTGATTCTCTCGAAACCAGCCTTTTGGTTCAGCACATCAAGCAACTCAAAATTCTTGAGCCCATCGAGCTGCCTGTATATGATTTTAAGACGCATACCCGTACGAACACCACCGTACATGTCGACCCTCAGCCGGTCATTCTGGTTGAAGGTATCTTGATTCTGGCAGAGAAAGCGCTACGCGAGCTCTTTGATGTAAAAATTTTCGTCGATACTGACGCGGATATCCGCTTTATTCGGCGTCTTGAACGGGACATCGCCGAAAGAGGGCGCACAAGTCAATCTGTCGTAAAACAATATCTGGAAACCGTTCGCCCCATGCACCTGGAATTTGTCGAGCCGTCCAAGCGTTATGCGGATGTTATCATCCCTGAAGGTGGCTTGAATACGGTTGCGATGGACATGGTGGTTGCCAGGCTCGAAGCGCTGTTACGCAACCACTAATCATAATGTAGAAAGGAATTGAATAATGACAGCTCAGCAGTGGTCAAAACCTCCTGATATGGAGATTGATCCCAAGAAATCGTATATTGCAATTTTGAGTACCGATAAAGGTGACATTACCATTAAACTTTTTCCCGATAAAACCCCGCGCACGGTTAATAATTTCGTTTTTCTGGCTCGCCAAGGTTTTTATGATGGCACCATCTTCCACCGGGTGATCACCGATTTCATGGTTCAGGGAGGCGATCCGTCCGGCACTGGAATGGGTGGACCCGGATATCGCTTTGCGGATGAATTCGACCCTAGTTTGCGCCATGATAAAGCTGGCATTCTTTCTATGGCCAATGCTGGCCCGAACACAAATGGCTCACAATTCTTTATCACCCATGTTCCCACTCCCTGGTTGAACAACAAGCACAGTGTCTTTGGCCAGGTCACGGATGGAATCAATGTCTTGTTTTCCATTCCTGCTCGTGATCCATCCAAACGTGATTCTCCTGCTGTTAAACTTATTGCCGTGAAGATCCTGGAAGAATAGCTTTATGAATTCCAGGTGGCTGCTGCTAGCCGCTCGCATCTTCGCCTTCCTTGTCGTTATAGCAATAACAATTTTCGTTTACCTGGTGGGCGATAAAGCAAAGCAGCTGGCAGTATATGGCTATCCTGGAATTTTCGTGATTTCATTCCTGGCATATGCCACGGTTTTTGTCCCTGCACCGGGGGTGCTGTTCGTTTCTGTAATGGGCACCACGCTGACACCCTGGTTGGTAGGATTGGTTGCAGGAGCGGGGGCTGCAGCTGGCGAGATAACCGGGTACTTGTTCGGTTTTAGCGGCCAGCCTGTAGCAGAAAAAGCCAAAATTTATGGGAAAATGGTTGAGTGGTTAAATAAAAATGGCGCCCTGGCAATTTTGCTGTTGTCCGCTGTACCTAATCCCTTTTTTGACGTCACTGGCGTGGCTGCTGGTGCCTTGAAAATGCCAGTCCGTAAATTCATGCTATGGACCTGGATTGGTGAAACGATTAAAATGATGGCTTTTGCATACGGTGGGGGTGTAGTCTTTAAATACATTTTTGATTGGATCAGGAGCTGGCTATGATCGACATGAAGCTTTACGACAATTTCTTAGAAAAGAATTTGGAACGCAGCATTTCCGAGCTTGCGGATTACTGCCGCCAGCCTAGCGTCGCTGCCCAGAATTGGGGCCTAGTTGAGTGCGCTGAGCTGACCAGAGATATGCTTAACTCCAGGGGTTTCACGGTTGAAATTATCTCGACTGGTGGTGCGCCGGTAGTGTTTGCTGAGAAGGCCGGACGCTCGGATAAAACCTTGCTCTTTTACAACCACTACGATGTGCAGCCACCTGAGCCACTTGATTTATGGGATAGCCCTCCTTTTGAGCCAACCCTGAGGAATGGTAAACTCTACGCCAGAGGGGTCAGCGATGATAAGGGACACCTGGTTAGTCGCTTGTTCGCCATTGATTCACTCCTGTCGATCGATGGAGAGCTCCCTTGTAATATCAAATTCGTCGTTGAGGGTGAAGAGGAAGCCAGCAGCATCCACCTCAAAGGTTTCGTCCTCAATCACCTGGATAAACTAAGCGCAGATGCCTGTATCTGGGAGTTTGGAGGAGTGGACCATCGCGAAGTGCCTGTTCAGTACCTGGGTTTACGCGGAATCTGCTACGTAGAATTATCCGTTGAGACGGCAATAATCGATGTGCACTCAGGTATAGGTGGCTCAATTTTCCCCAATGCAGCATGGAGACTCGTTTGGGCTCTCTCCACCTTGAAAGGTGAAGATGAACGTATCCGTTTGCCTGGTCATTATGACACAGTCAAGCCACCCAGTGAACGCGACCGGCAGCTATTTTCTATGCTTCCCGAAACAGCGGATGAATACAAGACTCTCTATGGTGTTGACCACTTCCTCCGTGGCATTGAAGGAGGACTGGAGCTTCGCCTGGCGGAGGTATTCGAGCCCACCTGCACCATCTGCGGTCTGACCTCCGGTTATCAGGGCGAAGGCTCAAAGACCGTGCTGCCTGCAAAAGCTTCAGCAAAGGTAGATTTCCGCCTGGTACCAGACCAGACTCCTGAACAGGTTTTGAAATCCCTCCGCCTCCATCTGGACCGTGAAGGATTTTCAGATGTGCAGATCCAATTCCTGGGCGGAGAACAGCCTGCTCGCACCGATCCCGATGACCCGTTCGTCGCACTGGTGGTGGAAGCCGCACGGCCGGTATACGGTCAACCCATGCAGATCATCCCCATGGGTGGTGGCTCAGGACCGAACCACGCATTTGTTCATAACCTCCACCTGCCTGTGGTCTCCGCAGGCATCGGTTACCCAGGCGCTCAAGGCCATGCCCCCAATGAAAACATCCGCCTCGATCTCTACTTAAAAGGTGCCCAACACATCGCCCGCATCCTCAAGGAATTTGCCAATAGCTGAGTTTTTTCCATATCCAAAATATCGAATAGAGAAAAGAGAATGCTCGGCCCTGGGCATTCTCTTTTCTCAAGAAACCAACCATTTTTGTTTCTAGTTTCTAGTGATTTACCTGGGTTATTAACAATTTCCAGTTACTATGTGTGCACTTTCGCGTGCTCAAAAACCTGAGTGGTTTTTGTGCCTGTCGAAGCATTAATCTCTTTATGTGCTTCGAGCAGCTCTGCAGACATCGGCCAGGCTCTTCGCTCTGCCAGGCGGGCACGTTCATAAGCTTTATCCGCCATGGCAGCTCCTCTACAAAGTGCGAGAGTGAAAAAAAGCACTCCGGTAAAGATGAAAAGGATTATTCCAATCACGAACGCAGTCATACTGGTATCCTTTCCGAATAACTATTTGAGCAGCAATGTTTATTTTACGTTAACCACCTTACAAAATCAAGTGCCAAACCTTGCATTAATGCAAACATTATTGTTAATTCATCTTCAATTTATGTTATTTAAGCTTTCGATACTGATAAACAAGATCCGATATGGATTCAGTTACAATTTTTATGCCGTTTTATTTTTGGATAGCTATATTTTTTTCGTAGATTTGGATTTTGGAAAAATCGTTAATTTCGCGAGAATCTGAACTCCAGGCAGATTCTTTACATTCTCCTTAGAGAAATGAATTCCTCGAATAGAAACGCATATCCTATACAAAAGCTTCGCTTTACCAGGCTGTTAGTCACCCTGCTGGTATAATCCGTCCCATGGATTCCATCGTTGCCATTGATATCGAAACCACCGGACTCGATCCGCAAAAAGATTCCATCATCGAGATCGGAGCAGTCCGTTTTTCGACAAGCCGTATCGAAGATGAATGGAACTCCCTGATAAATCCAGGTCGCAAGATCCCACCATTCATCACTCAGCTGACCGGTATCAATGACCATATGGTCCTTGAAGCGCCTGCGATTCAAAACATCTTACCTGACCTGCGTTCATTCGTAGGCGATTCCCCCATCCTCGGTCATAATGTCGGATTCGACCTCGCCTTTCTATACCGGCAAGGGCTATTCAAAGCAAATGATCAGCTGGATACCTATGAAATTGCCTCCGTCCTGCTCCCAACCGCGGGGCGTTATAACCTGGGCTCATTGGGCCAGCAGTTGAATATCCCCTTGCGGGCCAACCATCGCGCCTTAGATGATGCCCGGGTAACCTCAGCAGTCTATCGATCGCTACACGAAATCGGCATGCAATTACCAGTTCAGCTGCTGGCTGAGCTAGTCCGCCTGGGTGAAGGTCTGGATTGGGCAGGCTATGGTTTCTTCTATAACCTCTTACGATCCAGGTCGAAAGAGACGATTTCTGCCCGGCAGGTCAGGCAGGGGTATTCGGGACCAATTTTTGAAGCATACCACGTCCGCGATGTCTCGCCGCTCACACCTAACCCCCAGCTCAGCCCACTCGATCCCGATGAAGTCGCATCTGCCCTAGAGCCTGGTGGAATTTTCTATCACCACTTCCCTAATTATGAGCACCGGCCCCAGCAGATCGAGATGCTCAGGGCGGTCACTCGTGCCCTCACAGAAAATCGCCACTTACTGGTCGAAGCAGGCACCGGTACCGGCAAAAGTATGGCTTACCTGCTACCGTCTGCGTTGTGGGCTGTAAAAAATGGTCAGCGAGTGGTCATATCCACGAATACCATTAACTTGCAAGACCAGCTGATCAATAAAGATATTCCTGACCTATGCCAGGCGATGGGATTGAACCTTTCGGCTGCGGTGATGAAAGGCCGCTCAAATTACCTCTGCCCGCGCCGCCTCGAAAACATGCGCCGGCGTGGACCTGGTAACGCTGACGAGATCCGTGTTTTGGGTAAGGTGCTTGTCTGGTTGCTCTCGACTAATACCGGCGACCGCAATGAGCTTAATCTAAACGGATTGGTTGAACGCGATATCTGGCTTCGCCTGTCAGCGGATGACGAAGGCTGTACCACAGAAAACTGTATCAAGCGTGGCGGGATCTGCCCTTTCTATCGCGCTCGTCAGGCGGCTCTGGCTGCCCATATTCTGATCGTTAATCATGCTTTACTGCTGGCAGATGTTGCCACCGGAAACCGTGTTCTCCCCGAATATAACTACTTGATCGTAGATGAGGCGCATCACCTGGAAGAAGCTACCACCAGTGCTCTAAGCTTTAAAACTACTGAGTATCTACTTGATCGCGCCATGCGTGAGCTGGGTAGTCCAAATTCAGGCGCGCTTGGTAAGCTGATTGGTATCCTGGAAGGAAATGTTTTGCCTTCCGACTTTGCAGCCATTAACCGCTACATCCAACAAGCGACAGATCTGGCATTTCATTTTCAAACATCAACCCAGGCATTCTTCCGCTCCATCGAAGAGTTTCTTTTCGAGCAACGTGAAGGCAATGACATCGGTATGTATGCTCACCAGGAGCGTATCCTACCTGCCACCCGTACGCAACCTGCCTGGGCCGATGTTGAAGCTGCCTGGGAAGAATGTGACGCATCGCTAAAACCATTAGTTGACAACCTGGCAGGATTGCTTCAGGCGTTGGGTGAAATTGCCGAAACCCTGCCTGAAGAGGATGATGATACCATCTCCAACCTGAGGAGCCTCTATCTCAGGTTAGTCGAGATCCAGAATAACTTGTATTCCCTGGTATTCGAACCGAAGCCTGAATCCATCTATTGGTTTGAGATTCAACCCAACAGCCGGCAGATTTCCTTGAACGCAGCTCCGCTGAATATCGGACCCCTGATGCAGAAGTACTTGTGGAACGAAAAATCTGCTGTGATTCTCACCTCAGCGACACTTACCACGGCCGGTGAATTCAATTACCTTAAAGGCAGGCTTTACGCGAATGAGGCCTATGAGCTGGCTGTCGGTTCTCCGTTCGATTATGAAACTTCGGTATTATTGTATATTGCAAACGATATCCCTGAACCTTCCGATCGCTCTGGCCATCAACGCGCAGTCGAGCAAGGCATCCTGAACCTGTGCCTTGCCACCGGGGGTAAGGCCCTGGTTCTTTTCACCTCATACGACCAGCTGCGCCGGACTTACAACAGCATAAAAGATTTACTTAGCCGTAAAAATATCCAGGTCTATCTTCAGGGCGAGGGTGCCTCAGCAAGCTCTCTCCTGGAAAATTTCAAGGTGGAGGAACGTGCTGTACTCTTCGGAACCCGTGCTTTTTGGGAAGGTGTGGATGTGCCCGGAGCAGCTTTATCGGTGCTGGTCATCGTGAAGCTCCCCTTTGATGTGCCTTCTGATCCGATCGTAGCCGCTCGTTCGGAGACATTTGAAGACCCCTTTACGCAATACTCCTTACCCGAAGCCATCTTGCGTTTCCGGCAGGGGTTCGGCCGTCTGATCCGCACCCAATCTGATCGTGGCATCGTGGCAATCTTCGATCGGCGCATCATGTCAAAACGTTATGGCCGGCTTTTCACCGATTCTCTCCCCACCTGCACCACCCGGGTAGGTCCTGCCTCTGAACTCCCCAAGCTGGCAGTTCGCTGGCTAAATCTATGATACTAACCTAAGTATTGCTGTGTTATCTTTCCCGGGGGGTTTCTCCGGGGAGGTTCAGCTCACCTCCGTCTTTGCGATAAAACACCAGTACCGTGCTCCCGTAATGCCTTTGGTCAAACTCCACCAAGTTCTCAAGAGGTAGTTCTTCACCAATCGGTTTGTATTCGATCGGGTGGATCTGCACGATCAACCAGGCATCATCAGATAGCCAGGCAGGTTGCCGGTCAATTAATACCAATGACTTGCTCCACATCTCCTTGTACTGAGGGGGAGCAATAAAAATGTAGTCGAACGACTGGTTGGGGGCCCGGTCAAGCAGGCTGAAGGCATCTCCCTGGTTCACTATTGCCCCTTGCTCGAGGCCGGTGATTTTGAGGTTTTCGCGGATGATGGTGTATGCCTGCCGGTTGAGTTCATTGAACTGTACAAAAGCCGCCCCCCTGCTCAACGCTTCAATGCCGACACTGCCCGTGCCCGCGAACAGGTCTAAAAATGATGCCCCTACAATGTCAGGCCCGATGATGTTGAAAAGTGCCTGCCTGACCTTGTCGGTGATTGGCCTGGTTGTGTCTCCAGGCACCGAGCGGATCCGCCGGCCACGTGCTTTACCCCCAATGATCCTGAGATCACTCATGCCGTGCGGCCTGCAAAGCAGCCAGGATATTTGCGGATGGCGTCGTGGTTTGCAGCACACAACCCGTCCCCAGGATAAAGCGCTGGTTTGCAGTACTCAAGATCGCATCACGCGCTTCTGAATGCACATGTTCGGGTGTACCCAGCTCCATTGTCGCGGTGCGTTGCAGCCCACCACACACCACGCCTGGGAATAGTTCCTTTCCTTCTTTTAAAGACGGATAAGTTTCACGGTCATGCCAGTTGATCACTTGTACGGGGTAATCGGTAAAGACATTGAACATGACATGATTGCCATGCAGATGGATCATATTCAGCCATTTATCACGCACAGCGGAGAGGATTTCTAAGTCAAGCATCTTACCAAATTGCTTATACTCAGCTTCAGATAACAACTGATAGTTCCCATGTTGAACTGCGTAGAATACCCCGGCATTCCCTGTTTGGCTGGCGGCTTCAATAAAACTGCGTGTGGTTTCGGCAATCACTTTTAAACCTGCCAGCACCGCCTCCGGATATTGGCGGATGTGTACCAGCAGGGCTTCTCCACCAACCAGGTTTTTAGCCTGAGCAAGTGGACTGAAGATGGTCTGAAGGATGGGAACGTCTGGCCCGAGTTCATTGCATATTATTTTTAAGCATGAGAGCTGTTCACCTAAATACCCTTTATAAGGATCCAATACTGGAAGCTTGAGCCAATCTTCGGGGGTATGGATTACCCGGCGTGTATACTGCCTGGTTCCCTCTGAGTTTCCCTGCCATTCATCTTCTGCACCCCAATCTTTAATGCAGAATGAAGAAGCAGGTGTCACCTTAACCAGGTCGAAATCATATGTTTTCTGAAAGCTGATCACCGCATTTGCCAGGCTCTCGGGAGATTGATCATCTACCGGGAAATGTCGCCAAAGGGCAACTGGTGTATCTTCACGGCTTTCTCCATTCAAGCATTTTTCTATTCGCTCTCGATGCGTAATGTTTTTCTTACCCAACTCGTTTTCTCCCTTCGATCACACGACCACCACTTAGCAGGCACCTTGCGGGGTAAATCCGGTAATTATTTTGCATCATTTATGGTTGAGTCCACAGCTGTGTTAATCTCATCTTCTTCACTGGATTGCTCAGATAGATATTTTTCAATGAATTGAGACCGTCGCATTCGTAACGCCATCGGTGCAATGACCTGTAAGTCATCCACAGTCACTTCCTTACGGTTGTCCAATGCTGCCAGAGCTTTCATGCCCTCAAACATAGTGATTTCCGCCCGCAGAGAATCAATCTTCAAGCTTTTAATCAATTTCAAACCCTGATTGTAAAGTAGTTCAGAGATACAAACTTCCGCTAGAATGTCACGCGCTAGCTGGACTTCACCCTGAGCAATCATGGTTTCATCCTTATATTCCTGTATCACTTTGTGCGGATTCTTCAAGAAAGCCTGAGCTCTTTGATAAGCTTCCAGGCGGTCGTGGTTATCTTCCAAACCTCGCACGACAACACGTAATCCGAAACGGTCCATGATCTGCGGCCGTAGACGGCCTTCTTCTGGGTTCATTGTGCCGACCAGCATGAAACGTGACCGATATGTGGCGGTATTAGTCCCTCGCTTGACTGTATAGGATCCATACGCGGCAGCATCCAAGATGGCATCGACCACATCATCAGAAAGAAGGTTGACTTCGTCGACCAGCAGTAAGTTGCGGTCGGCGTGCGATAGGATTCCGTGCTGCAACCGCAGGCGTTGGGTACCCAAATCCGTTTCATTGGTTGCCCCGACCACATCTTCAATGCGGGCATTCAAGGGCAGCTCAACCAGCCTGATTTTATCCATTGCAGCCAATGGCTCACCCATGGCATATTTCCTGGCACAGCTCGGGCACACCGCATCGATTCCACCCGCTTCAATATCTTCTGGCATGCAGCCGTAGAAACACAAGCTGCGTGGGATTTCTGGCACCAGGTCTACCAAACCTCGGATGGCGGTCGTTTTACCCGTGCCGCGTGGTCCTATCAGCAGCACACCTCCGATCGCCGGATTGATCAAAGCAAGCAAGAGCGCATATTTCATCTCTACCTGACCAACCAGCGCCAGGAAAGGAAAAGGCAAGCTCTCAACCAATCCACTATCCGGCTGTGATTGAGCTTCAACCAGATCCTTGCCTGTGGTATGCGCCAGGAGTGCTTTTAACGATGGGAATTTACTTGCCGTTCCAATTGGATCTTCGGGTAGTCCGGGTTGCTCGGAGGATTCATTATCCATAGGTGTTGCTCAGGTGATTAATCCATGTCCTCGCGCAGCTCACCAAAATCGACGGGAGGCATCATATCAGGACGGTCCAGTAAAACATCCATCTCTCCGAAGGTTAATTCCGGCATCATCGGTGCCAGGGGAGAGATGGCCGGTGGCTTGATCCGTAAAGTGAAAGGCGGAATAATATCCATGCGTGGCCGATTGTACCCATCTGCCAACTTTCGCAGGATGCGTGGACCTTCTGCCAGCCAACCGACGTAATGACCATGTGTAGAATAAATGATTCGGTCGGATGATACCCAACCGATCCATTCACCTTCGCAATTAAAAATATAGGGGTATGCCATAAATGCGCCTACATCGCCATTGGTCATATAGATGGGGACGAGCGGTGTCTCGGTTATCATCATTCACCTGTCCGTCAATATCGCCTTACTAAACCTTTGATTAATCATTGAGTACACAATTTATGATTCTACATCACTATAAGTCCAGTAACGGTTGGCAAAGAAATTCCAAAATAATACAATCACTACCGCAATTGCCAGGGTGAGGTTTTCGCCCATCATATCTGCTGGAAGGATCAATAACTTTTGGGGTAACAGGCTACATAATTTACTGATAACCGGCTCCAGGAACTTTAATATCGGTATGCGGATAAACAACCCAATTGTATTGATCAACGCAAACTGGAGTAGCTGCCGAAAGAGAGGTTTTGAGCGGGAATCAGGATAAGTCCAGTACCGGTTCCAGAAAAAGTTACTCAGGATGGCGCAGATGAAAGAAATAGATCCAGCCCAAACATATGGCATCCCAAATAACCGGTGCAATACGTTTTCAATGCCGAAGTCAACCACCGCACCAAATGTACCAACGACCAGGAAACGGAAAAACCTGGTCCGTTCGCGCTGATTTACCAATAATACCGTCATGCAATACCCAATTTGCTTTTGAAATAGGGGATGGTTTTGAGTAATCCCTCATCGATACTGATCTTCGGTTCCCAACCTAAGATGGTCTGAGCTCGGGTGATATCCGGGCGCCTGCGTTGAGGGTCGCTCTCTAAACGATCGGCTTTTTTGTAGATAATCCCGGCTTTATTTTTTACCAGTGCATTGATTCTTTCAGCGAACTCTAGGATCGTCAGCTCAACCGGGTTTCCAATATTGACGGGCATATGCTCGTCAGATAATAACAGCCTGACAATTCCTTCGATCAAATCATCCACATAGCAAAAACTACGCGTTTGTTGACCATCACCATATACGGTCAGTGGCTCACCTCTCAATGCTTGCTGCATGAAATTCGGCACCACCCGGCCGTCATCCAGGTGCATCCGGGGGCCATAGGTGTTGAAAATCCGCACGATTCGGGTGTCGATCCCGTGGAAGCGATGATATGCCATGGTTAAAGCTTCGGCGAAGCGTTTGGCTTCGTCATACACCGATCTTGCCCCAATCGGATCGACATGCCCCCAGTAACTTTCAGTTTGAGGATGTTCCAACGGGTCACCATAAATTTCACTCGTGCTTGCTAATAAGAATCTGGCACCATTCGCCCGCGCCAATCCCAGGGTGTTGTGCGTCCCAAGTGCGCCAGCTTTCATCGTTTGGATGGGGAGATTTACATACCCGTAAGGTGACTTTGGATTGGGACTTGCCGGTGAAGCAAAGTGTAGCACCGCATCCAGCTTCCCAGGGACAAAGATAAAATTGGACACATCATGGCGGATGAAGGAAAAGTTTTGATTGCTCGATAAGTGGGCAATATTCTCAGGGCTGCCGGTGATGAAATTATCCATACCTACCACCACATGCCCATTCCCTAACAACCGTTCGCACAGATGGCTTCCGAGAAAGCCCGCTGCTCCTGTAATCAATATCCTCATCCCATTTATCTCCAATCTACCCGGCTGGTTAAGCCATCTCCAGTGATTTGCTGTGCGGCGCTAGTTTCAGCATCCACGATCCAGATATTCCCATTATAAATGACTGCAATGGCATAATTTCCACCAATTCCTACTCCTGCCGGAGACCAGGCAACCTGCTGAGGTTCAAGGCCTGTTGTGTCTTGTGGGGGAAAAAGGTTTTTCTGGTTCGAACCATCCCTGTCCATGACAGTCAACCAATATGCACTGCGTTCGCTTACACTTGGATCTATCGCCTGTAAGTAGGCGACATAGAAAGTATCCTGTTCAACATTGCTTCCTGATTCATCATCATAAACGTTGGCTGTACGGATAACCGGTGATACGACCGGATAAGCAAACATGCCAACATCCTCAACCAGGCTGATCGGAGAACCACCTGTGAGTGGAATACCTAGCAAGTCAAACTGTTGAGACTCTCCATTAGTTTCTCCACCAGAAAGAATATGGTTAATCGTGTACACGACCTGTCCATCCGGTGACCACGCGACACCTGGTACCCATGCCCAATCACCATTCGTCTGGTAGGGCAAGATGCTGAGTAACCTGGTCTGGGAACCGCTCTGTTCATCGATCAGCCCAATAGCATCTGGCTGAGCAAATAAGAATTGCACCTGGTCGGGTGACCAGGCATATTGTGTTCCCCACCAACCATAAACACCGCCTGAGTTAACCCCCACGGTCTGCTCGGTTAATCCGCTGGTATTTTCCCCAGCAATATCTAATGTGAACAAGTCGTTATTAGCCTGCCAGCCTGGTGCTGCTTCCCGCCATTCTGCCGTCGAGTAAGCTACCTGGCTGGAATCACCGCTAAATTCTGCATAATGAACAACATTCCGAATCTTCAGATCGATAAGCCGGATCGGGTTAGCCGAGAGATCAGCCATCCACAGGTTATTAATCTGGTTAGCTTCATCCGTAAAACGCGTAAATAGTAAATAAGTGCCATTTCGCGATAATGTGAAGATTCTCCCATCCAGGTCCCCCGTTGATACCGCACAGAACCTGTTCCTGGTGCTGACCTCCATGATCCAGGCATTCCCTGCCGATAAGTAAGCGATTTTTCCCGGAATATTGAGCGCCGTGAAACTTGAATTGGTACCAACCATCATCACTTCAGGGACAGCTTCCTTGATGATGACGGTTTTAATCGGCTCGTTTATGACCTCAATGCCATCTTCAATCTCGCGCCGGTAAGTGATTTCCGAGAGGCCATTTTCGCCGGGCTGGCTTAATCGCTTTTCGCCTTCCGGTAAGGCCTCGTTTTTCAGCTCCTGGTGCTCAAATGGCAAGTGAATCTCCTTCGTATAGAGCTCTTCAACCACGCGGATCACTTTCACATTGATCCCATCGGACAGTTTGCTGTACAAAGGAGGTTCAACCCGGTCTAGCTTACTAAGCTCAACATGTGCAGCTTGCAATGCTTCCACCACTGTGCTGCCTGAAGGGATCGTTATCTGTGTCTGCTGACCATCTGCAGCAACGATCACAGGCATTAATTGAGGTGTTGACGATTGATCGGTACACCCAGCGAAAAGAATGCCTGTAATTATCAGCAGAATCAAATGGAAGAGAAAAGAATCCGTCCGATGGTATAATCGCAAGGTTCACTCGCCCGTCGAGTAAATTTCTCCAAACCAACGTAACATTATAGCATGTCCGATAAACCCACCGCTCAAAATACCCCTGACCTGATCGTTGCCCGCCTGGAAGCATTGTTATTTGTCGCGGCAGGGGCGGTCCTGCCTGCCCAGCTGGCTACCGCCCTTGATTTACCTTTACGAGTGGTTGAAAACGCACTAGACATCCTGGAGAAGCAGCTTGCTTCAGAAATATCCCCGCGCGGTTTTCGGTTACAGCGCCATCTTGGGCGCGTTCAGCTAACCACCGCACCGGATATGGCTGACGACGTTGAGCGCTTTCTGGGTCTCGAATCGACCAGTAAACTAAGCCGGGCAGCCCTCGAGACCCTGGCGATCATTGCTTACCAACAGCCAGTCACGCGCCCCGAAATTGATGCGGTCCGCGGCGTCAGCTCGGATGGAGTCTTGAAAAGTCTTCTCAGCAAAGGCTTGATCCAGGAAGTCGGCCGTGCAGAAAGACCCGGCAGACCCATCCTATACATGACCACCGCGGATTTCTTGCAGAACTTCGGGTTGAATTCTCTTGAGGAGTTACCTCCGTTATCGACAGAGCTTGGAACTCCCCCTTCGTCGACCGAATATTTATCAGAAGTTTGATCTACCTGATAAGCCGTTAGGTCGGTTGTGCCCCTTTTTTCCAATATTCATATAAATTTAAAATCTTTTCCAATGTACCCTCGTAATACTCTGAGCGTGGATACGGCAAAGTTATTGACCTGCCAGGTTGTTGTACCACAGGTTTCTGCTCGTTAAACACCTTAAGCACCTGCGCGTGAGGCTTTATGCTTCCATCCGGTCTTACTAAACCAAAGTACCGTTCATGCCGCGATTCTTTACAGGGTGGCTTTTCCCACAAGCTGGGGTGATAATCGGCGAAACACCATGCCATGGCGCCGATCGCACCCACTTCCACTAACCTGGGCAGTACAGCTGCGTAATATGCTGCCAGATCTTCTTCTGAAGCCATGAATTGCTTCATCTCCTGACCGTAGGCAATCCATTCCCATTCTTGCGAGGCTTTGCCTGGAGGTGCTGTACAGCCTCCGAATTCTTCCATCAACACCGGTTTGCCAGAGATGGCAGCCGTTAATGCACAGGTGAATGGCACAAAATCTACATCGAGCGGTCCGGTTGCCAGTCCTTGTGCATACATTGGGTAGGCATGCATCACTGCGAAATCCATCTTTGCGAAGATCTGGTCAACCCTCAGTCCATTGTTGTAGAGCAGGCTGGCCACGTGCAGTCCGCAGGTCACCGGGTGACTGGTGTCAACCTCGTTTATAGAATCAACCAGACGAGATGCCCATTTTTCACCTACCTGGTCATTGGCAGGCCAGGCAAAGATATCCGGCTCATTCCCAAGGTTCCAGCAATAAATCGCCGGGTGTTCCTTGAGCGCTTTGATCACGGTTTTTAGCTGCAGGATTTCTGAATTGAGCAGGCTTTCATCGGAGTACGGATTCCGATAGCCACTCTCCACAATCTTGCCTGAGCTGACTACCTGGCGAATGTATTGAGGCTTTTCACCTTGCAACATCCAAGATGGTGCCCAATTAGGTCCGCTCATATGTCCGGTAAAGAAGGTTATATCCAACTTCAAGCCAAGCCTGCTGGCAATATCACACACCATGATCAGGTTATTCAGGCTGGTTTTTGAGATATTTCCGGGTTGCGGCTGGAAATCTTCCCACAGCAGGAAGATACGCACCAGTGATAATCCCAACTCGCTGATTAGTGCAAATTCTTCGCTTACTTCGCCCGCGTCGAATTGCGACCACCAGTACATGGCCTTCTTTCTCGGCCAGTAATTTACACCTAACAGGAAAGGTTGGCTCATCGCACTTTTCTCATATTCGCAAGACTTTCACGTATAATAAAGCAATTATAAGGTTTTTTGATCACGCCAGGCTGTAAATATCATCTGATCAAGTATTGGGAGCGCCAGTAACCACTTTATGAATCATCCAAATTATCCATCCACACCAGCCTGGCTCGAAGACGCCGTTTTTTACCAGATTTACCCTCAATCTTATTATGACTCAAATGGGGATGGAATCGGGGATATCCCCGGTATCATTGCGAAACTGGATTATCTCCAATCGCTGGGCGTTACTGGATGTTGGCTGAATCCCTGTTTTGAGTCTCCCTTCCAGGACGCCGGGTACGACGTGGCGGACTATCGCAAGGTTGCTCCCCGTTATGGGACGAATGATGATTTGAAAAACCTGTTCTTTGAAGCTGCCAGGCGTGGAATCCACATCCTGCTCGACCTGGTTCCTGGTCATACTTCACTTCAGCACCCCTGGTTCATTGAATCTTGTAAACCTGAAGCCAACCGATATTCTGATTACTACATCTGGACCGACAGTGCCTGGAAGTGGGAAGTGCCAGGCTATAAGGTCATTAGTGGTTACGCTGATCGCGATGCCAGTTTTATCACCAACTTTTTCTACTTCCAACCTGCACTAAATTACGGCTATGCCAATCCTGACCCGTCTCAACCCTGGCAGCAGTCTGTGGATGCACCTGGTCCCCAGGCTGTGCGCCGTGAGCTAAAGGAGATCATGCGCTTCTGGCTAGAAATAGGCGCCAGTGGCTTCCGGGTGGATATGGCTTTCTCCCTGGTCAAAGGTGATCATGGCAGCCGTGAGACGGCTAAAATCTGGAAAGAGATCCGCACCTGGTTGGACGCAGAATATCCCGAAGCCTGCCTGATCTCTGAATGCGGCGTCCCCTCGCTTGCTATCCCAGCAGGTTTTCATATGGACTTTTGTCTCCCATTTGGGATGCCGGGATATACCGCTTTACTCCGCAAATCCTATGGTCCTGGCCCAGGCAGCGACCCTTATAGCTTCTCATTCTTCGATGCCATCGGCAATGGCAACATCATGGAATTCCTGGATGAGTACCTGATGCATTATCGGGCTACCCGCGGCTTGGGCCATATCGCTATCCCCACAGGGAACCATGATATCAACCCTCGCCTGAGCAAAGGCCGTAACCTGCGCGATCTCGAGCTGGTATTCATGTTTTTAATGACCATGCCAGGGGTTCCTTTCATCTGGTACGGTGACGAGATCGGTATGCAGTCGTTCGATGATCTATCATCAAAAGAAGGGGGATACAACCGCACAGGTTCTCGCACGCCCATGCAGTGGTCAGAAGCACCCAATGCCGGTTTTTCAACCGCCTCAAATGAATCCCTCTACCTGCCAGTTGACCCTTCTCCAGACCGTCCATGCGTTGAAGCCCAGGAGCGCGATCCCGATTCCATCCTCCAGCGGGTTAAAAAATTAGTGGCTATACGAAAAGCACATCCGGGTCTGCAAGCTTCGGCTCGTTTCGAGGTCTTGTATGCGGAACCGGGAAAATATCCATTTATATACAAAAGAAAAACCGGAAGCGACACCTATATCATTGCGCTGAATCCTGCTGAGAGAGCCTGTAGTGGTGAAATTAGCTACACTGCTACCCAATCTCCTGAGTGGATTTATGGAGAAGAGGGAATTTTCCAGCTTGGAAAAAGCAATTTACAATTTCATTTATCGGGTGTGAGTGGTGGAATCTACCGCATACGAGAGCCCTGATGCCTTATGGAAAACTTCTCTTTAGATCAGATACCATTTTCACGCAACGGATCATTCCTGCTGATCACCTCACGTAACTCGAGCGGTTCTCCCCGCCTGCTTTACAAGACTTGCAGTGGCCGAGTGCACAACCTGCATGACATTCCATTCCCTGCCGATGAATTCTTCGAGCTTGCATTAATCAAGAATGGACAGGAAATCCCTTATACCTGGCAAGCCCAACCCGGGCTGTTGATCTTGTCCGGCCCTTCTGGTGAGGAGGTCAGCATCGTGTTTGCTGACCAGGCCACGTTGCAATTTCATGCCCGGAATACTGGCCTTCGTTTGATGCCTTCCAAGGTGTTCCCTGTACAATATTCTCCTGTCCCCCACCAGATTTACCTGATTGACTGGTTTGCGCGTGGCATCCACATGTTCCATGCGGATGAGAATACTCGCTTGCTCGCCAACATTACACCCATCGTCACCGGGATCGAAAAACACTGGGGTGAGTTTCCTTGTACGATCACCTTTGAGCCCAGGCTTGAAAATACAACCATCAATGGGGCGATTCGTTTTTCTCGCTACGAGGGCTTTTGGGAGCAACCCCCTGGTGACCTTGCCAAAGCCCATGCATCGCTGAAAACGGAATTATCAAGCTGGATGCAGAAGTTACCTTCCGTCCCGGAAAAATACCAGGAGAAGGCCGAGCTGGCCTGGTTCTTATTATGGAATTGCCAGGTGCCTGCTGAAGGTGCTCTAAACCGTCCAACGATTTACATGAGCAAATTCTGGATGAATGGCATCTGGGCCTGGGACAACCTGTTTAACGCCCTGGCCCTCGCCAGGGCAGACCATCGCCTGGCCTGGGATCAGCTTTTCCTGTTTTTCGATTACCAGGAGCCCAATGGCATGATTCCAGACATGATCACCGATATGGAGCCGATATACGGCTTTACCAAACCTCCCATCCAGGGTTGGGCGATCTTGCAATTAGTCGACCGCTTGGGCATCGAAAAATCGCTCCCTTATCTCCGCAAGGTATACGAGCCGTTGAGCCGCCTTACCAGGTGGTGGTACACCTATCGCGATTTCGATCATGATGGACTACCCCAGTACTTCCATGGCAATGACTCCGGCTGGGATAACGCCACTGTTTTTGATCAGGGTGAGCCTATTGAAGGTGCAGACCTGGGCGCCTATATGGTTTTCCAATGCGAATGCCTGTCCTTCATCGCAGATGCGATTAACCGGCCTGAAGAAGCCAAACAATGGAAGGCAAGAGCCCAAAAACAGCTCTCAGATCTACTTGTCCATTCCGTCAGGGGTGGTCACTTCATCTCGCCCGTCAGTGGCACTTCGCAGGCTGAGCCCAGCCAATCGCTGATTAATTATCTCCCCCTGATTTTAGGCCAGCGCCTGCCTGAGCGCATCCGTGAAGCGTTAATTAATGACCTTCGACCCGGGGGTCCATTTTTGACGGAATTTGGCCTGGCTTCAGAACCGCCCTCCAGCGTTAAATATATGCATGATGGCTACTGGAGAGGGCCGATATGGGGTGCTTCCACCTATCTGGTTTTCGATGGTCTTTTGCAATCAGGTGAGACACCCTTGGCTGGTCTGATTGCTGAACGTTTTTGCGATATGTGCCTGCAAGTGCCTGGCTTCTGGGAAAATTATGATGCCCTGACCGGCCAGGGTTATCGCTGCCCGGGGTATTCATGGACGGCTTCGATATTTATATTACTCGCCGAATGGCTGGCGAAGAAAAAATCATAGACTGCACAGGGATTCAATCTCGATGGTTGATTTCAATTCATTACTACATCTTGGTGGTTCCTGCACCTGGGAAATGCCTCAGCTCACCGGCTTTAATAAACTTCCCCCGCGTGCCACTCTCTACCCCTACCCGAATTCCGATGCTGCGCTGCAGGCTGATCGTAACGCCTCTCCCTGGTTTCTAAGCTTGAATGGCACCTGGGACTTCCAGCTACACTCCTGCCCGGAAGAGCTTACCAACTCAGCATTACACGAGGCGGATTGGACACCCATTGAAGTTCCAGGTAATTGGACTATGCAAGGTCACGGCTATCCGCATTATACGAATGTAGTCATGCCCTTCCCCAACCTCCCCCCGGAGGTTCCTGATGAAAATCCCACAGGCATTTATCGTAAGACTTTTAGCCTACCTGCTACCTGGCAGGATCGTCGTATCGTCCTTCACTTTGGTGGCTGCGAGGGTGCATTATTTGTGTTTCTCAATGACCATCCCGTTGGTATCAGCAAAGATGCGCGGACGCCTGCTGAATTTGATGTATCCTCCCTGGTTAAGCATGGAGAACCTAACGAATTGCTCGCTATCGTTACGCAGTGGTCCGACGCTAGCTTCCTGGAAGACCAGGATCACTGGTGGCAGGCAGGCCCTCAGCGTGAAATATTTCTTTACTCCACTGGTCTCCCATTCATCCAGGATGTATTTGCACTCTCCGACCTGACGGATAATCATCAGGGGGGTCTTCTTCATGTAAAGGTAGCACTTGGCTTTCCAGGTGAACGAGCACAAAATTGTGAAGTTGAAATTCAATTATGCGACCCACAAAATATTATTGTAATCACCGATACGCAGAAAATCGGCTCGGATTCATTAACCGATGAGTGGCTTGCTCCTGCTGCCCCTTCCAATGTATTGATGTTTGAGCATTCCATTCCTTCCCCTTTGCCCTGGTCAGCGGAAGACCCTAACCTATATACCTTACTGATCATCCTAAGGTCACCAGGCGGAGAAGAATCAACCAGTTGCAAGGTCGGCTTTCGCAAGATAGAAATCCGTGAACGCATGCTGTTGCTCAATGGTAATCGCATCATGATCAAGGGAGTCAATTACCATGATCATGATGAGAGTACTGGCAAGGCAATCTCGAGGGAATTGTTTGAAAAAGACCTGCACCTGATGAAGCAGTTCAACATTAATGCCATCCGCACCTCGCACTATCCCAAGGACCCCTATTTTTATGACCTGTGTGATCAGCTTGGTTTTTATGTTGTAGATGAGGCCAACCTTGAAACCCACGCCTTTTACCAGGATCTCTGCCATGACACCCGCTACACCAATGCGTTCCTGGAACGCAACCAGGCCATGGTCGAGCGCGACAAAAATCATCCCTGCATCATCCTGTGGTCGTTAGGGAACGAAAGTGGTTATGGCCCTAACCATGATGCAGTCGCTGGTTATATTCGTGGGCGTGACCCAAGCCGGCCATTGCACTACGAATCTGCCCTGGGGAATTATTGGGAAGGCGCCGAGTGGCAAGGTGGCCAACGCGTCACCGACGTGGTCTGCCCGATGTATCCACAGATTGAAAACATCATCAGCTGGTCACAAAATGATAAAGGTAATCGTCCGATGATCTTGTGTGAGTATTCGCATTGCATGGGTAATAGCAACGGCTCTCTTTCTGATTATTGGGCTGCGTTCGAAAAATACCCCGGCATGCAGGGTGGCTTCCTATGGGAGTGGATCGATCATGGCATTTTGCACACCGGAAAAGATGGAAAATACTATTATCTATATGGGGGTGATTTCGGCGACCTGCCTAACGACGCCAACTTCTGCACCGATGGGATCGTCTGGCCCGACCGGACACCCCACCCGGCGTTATACGAGTTCAAATACCTTGCCCAGCCGTTGAAAGTCAGTCGCCTGGCAAGCAGTGCTGAACGTTTCCGCATCACCAACAAGCAAGATTTTACGTCCTTAGCGTGGTTATGCGGGCGATGGGAGCTGACTTGTGATGGTGAGGGTATCCTGAGTGGTGAGATTACAGACCTGAACATTGCTCCGCATCACTCGAAAATCATTGAGTTGCCTATTCGTAATTCCTTTGAGCGCGATGGAGAATATTTCATAAATTTCATTTTTTCCCAACGTAACGCAACAGCCTGGGCACCGGCTGGCCATGTTGTTGCCTGGGAGCAACTCCCACTTTCCAGGCTTCCGGTAAAAGCAAAACCAGGTGGAAAACAATCCCAGAAAGCTGGAAAGATCGATATTCGTCAGACTAATCAGCATATTTTGTTATCCACTGGCCCAATACACGCCATGTTCGATTTGATGGAAGGTGAGCTGACCGAATTCGGTGCAGGTGTCAATTTCATCATGCATGGCCCTCGTCTGAACGTTTGGCGAGCAGCCACTGATAATGATGGCATCAAGCTATTGAAAGACCGCCTTATCGAATCGATGAAGGTGTTGTCATTCTGGGACGCGCTTGGCTTGCCAGCCCTGCGATACCGCTTGAAGTCGTTTCGGCTCGTCGAGCAACCTGGCTCGCTGCCTAAGGTAGTAATCAAGCAGCTAGCGTCGGGGAGGGATCAATGGGAGGATTTTACATTCACACAATCTTACACGCTCCTTACTTCAGGGAAGCTTGTCGTCTCCTGCGTGCTCATTGCTGGACCCGGTATCATTGACCTGCCGAGGGTTGGAGTCAGCCTGTGCCTTCAGCCTGGCCTGGAAAATCTCACCTGGTACGGTCGCGGACCATACGAGAATTATCCCGATCGGAAGTCTTCAGCCATGCTTGGGATCTACCACAGCACTGTTTCCGAACAGTATGTACCATATATTATGCCCCAGGAACATGGTCATAAAACCGATACCAGGTGGTTGCTTTTAAATGATGCGGATGGCCAAGGGATTAAAATTGTGGGTCATCCAACGCTTGAATTTAATGCCAGCCATCTCACCGATCATGATCTATATTCTGCCCATCATACTGTAGATCTGCAGCCGAACCCTGAGATTTATTTGAATATTGACGCTGCCATGCGTGGTCTGGGCACTGCCAGCTGTGGTCCCGATACGCTGGACCAGTATCGCTTGCTCAAGCCCAGGTATTCTTTCAGCTTTTCGATGGAAATATCTCCAAGGAATTTTTAAGCCATGGAAACCATTCTCTACCGGATTTTCGCAGATGTGCTGCACGGCAACCATAAAGATACTGTAAGTGATGTAAGATCTGCCTTAAACCAGGGTGTGCTTCCATTATTGATACTAAATCAGGGGATGATTGCAGCCATGCAGGAAGTTGGGCGGTTGTTCGAAGCTGGTGAGTATTACGTTCCCGAGATGCTCGTTTCTGCCCGGGCAATGCAGGCCGGTATGAGCGTGCTCAAGCCATACATATCTGATCAGGATGCACACCCATCTGGAAAAGTTGTGCTTGGCACGGTATCAGGCGATTACCATGATATCGGCAAGAATCTGGTTAAAATGATGCTGGAAGGCTCCGGATTCGAAGTCATCGATCTGGGTGTGGATGTAAATGCGAAGACTTTTGTTAGCGGAGTAGCAATGCATCAAGCCGATATCCTGGCGATGTCAGCCCTGATCAACTCCACCATGCCACACATGCGCCCGGTCATTGAAGCTCTGGAAGAATCCGGCATCCGTGAGCGGGTAAAGGTCCTGGTGGGGGGAGCACCTGTCTCTGAAACATTTGCCCACCAGATTGGAGCCGATGCTTATGCGCCGGATGCCAGCCGGGCAGCTTCCACAGCGAAATCGCTTCTGGCCCTCCGCTAATAAGGGTGTGAATAGAGATAGATTTGGGAACATTCGGGGAAACTCATCGTTCATATATGGAGAGTCGATCATGTCGCTAAGCAAGGAATGGCTGAACCGCATCACCCATTGGAATAACGCCCTTTGGCAGATCTGTTATGAGCCTTTGCAAACCCTTGAGCTGAGTGGATTCGTCACCCGAAAGCAGCTTACGGCGGAGCAGGCACTTATGCACAAATTTCACTCCATGCCCCTGGGCACTGCCTGGGGGGCAAAATGGGAATACGGCTGGTTCCAGTGTGAGTTCAGTTTACCTGATAGGGCAGCGGGGAGGCGGATTGTTCTGTACATGAACCCGGCAGCCAAATCTCCGGAGGATGGTGAGTGCCTAGTTTGGGTCAACGGAAAAGTAGCTGGAGCTTTTGGATGGGCAAAACGTGAGCTAACCCTCACCAGGAATGGCATTCCCGGGGCAAAATACGCTATCCTGGCAGAAGCCTATGCCGGGCATGGCCCTTTTGGCACCCACGACGTCCCCGTCATGGGCGGAGGCCCGGTGAGATACGGACATCCACCCTTCCCCGAGATTGGTAACACACAGTGTGTGGTCGGTAGCACAAGCTTTGGTATCTGGAGAGAGCAGGCTTACCAGCTAGCTTTGGATTTCACCACCCTGTTCGAGCTACGTAACAGGCTTGACCATGCTTCATTGCGAGTCTCGGAAATTGACCAGGGTTTGAAGGATGTCACCCTGCTAATCGACCTCGAGCTGCCTGAGCCGGAAATGCTGGAGACCATCAATTTCGGCCGTGAGAGATTACACGCTTTGCTCGCCAGTATTAACGGCTCTACCGCCCCCACCTTATTCGCCTTTGGGCATGCGCATATCGATGTCGCTTGGCTCTGGCCGTGGGCGGAGACAGACCGGAAGATTGCTCGCACGGTCAGTAATCAGCTCGCCTTGATGGAAGAATATCCGGATTACCGTTTCCTCCAATCACAACCTCAGCTTTATCTCATGTTGAAGAGCCATTACCCCGAATTATACGAACGCCTCAAACAGGCTGTTCTGACAGGCAAGGTAATCGCTGATGGAGCCATGTGGGTCGAAGCTGATACCAACATCACGGGGGGTGAAAGCCTGATCCGCCAGATCATGTATGCCAAGCAGTTCTTTAAGCAGGAGTTCAACCTGAATATGGAGGTGATGTGGCTGCCCGATGTATTCGGTTACACCGGTTCCCTTCCCCAGATCCTCCTCCAAAGTGGATGCACCAGCTTTGCAACCCAAAAGATCGCCTGGATTTATCATGGAGGCGATCCGTTCCCATACACGACATTTCTTTGGGAAGGGATTGATGGCTCTGTCATCCCAACCCATATTTTCTCGGATTACAACAGTGAGACACGACCCAGCAGCTTGCTCGACCGTTGGGAAGGTCGTTTACAGAAAGATGGCATCCGCTCGATGTTATTACCCTTCGGTTGGGGTGATGGAGGTGGTGGCCCTACCCGTGACCACCTGGAATTCCTGGCTCGTGCTAAGGATCTGGAAGGCTTGCCCAGGGTCAGACTGTCTTCCCCATCAAAATTCTTTGCCGATCTAAAACAACAAGGCCTTCCTAAAGAACGGTATGTGGGTGAGCTGTATTTCCAGGCTCACCGCGGTACCTTCACAACCCAGGCACGCACGAAAAAACTTAATCGTCAAAGTGAAATTGCCTTAAGGGAGGCTGAGCTTTGGGGCTCAATTGCCTATATCCTGAATGGGTATCGTTTTACATCAATAGAGCTAAAACCTTCGTGGCTTAAGCTACTGCTCAATCAATTCCATGATATCCTGCCGGGTTCATCAATTCACCGGGTTTATGAAGAAGCCGAGGCAGCCTTCTCACAGGTGATCTCTTCTACTAAAACTTCTACACGATCCTCCCAGATCTCATTGATCCCCACGAAGACGCCTGGCTTTTTCACGATTTTTAATTCGCTATCCTGGGAACGAAAAGCACTCATAGAAACATCACAAGGTGTTTTTGAGGTGATCGTGCCAGCTTGCGGTTGGACAACGGTAAATGAAGGCACAAGCCAGCCCAAGAGTTTCCAGAATGGGCGGGTGAAAACAACCCGCACCAGTCTCGAGAACGAATTTCTAACCGCTACTTTTAATGACAAAGGTGAGCTGGTCAGCCTTCTAGATAAAGAAACACATATGGAGCTGTTGACAGGTCCCGGGAACCGCTTCTGTCTGTATAAAGACATCCCTGCTCGGTTTGATGCCTGGGATATCGACAGTATGACCGAAGCTTTGCTCATGACCACTGACGAACCGGTGAGCCTGGAAGTTTTGGCGGCAGAACCATACATTGGCAAGTTGAAGCTCAGTCGCAAGCTCCACAATTCAACCATCTCCCAGGTTATTAGCCTAGAAAGCGGAAAACGGGTCATCAAATTTGAGACCGCCGTCGACTGGCAGGAAAGCCACAAACTGCTCAAGGTAGCCTTTCCGGTTAATTTCCACGCCAATGAGGCCATCCACGAGATCCAATTTGGCCATATCCGCAGGCCAAACCACCGATCCCGCCCGTTTGATGCTGATCGTTTCGAAGTGTGTAATCACAAGTGGAGCGCCCTGGCAGAGGAGAATCGTGGAATTGCTATCCTGAATGATTCAAAATATGGCATCAACGTGCTCGGCAACATCATGAACCTCACCCTTCTGAAATCTGCCCTGGCACCTGATCCTCTCGCCGATAAAGGACATCAAACCTTTACCTATGCCCTCTATTCCTGGAATGGAAGTTTTGGAGAGAGCGAAGTGGTCAAGGAAGCGTATGAATTGAATAATCCAATAAGCCAGCTGCCAGGTGCGGCTGGTGAGGTATCATGTTTCAAATTAGATGTTTCGAATGTTATTCTTGAAACAGTCAAACTGGCTGAAGATGGCTCAGGTGACCTTATCCTGCGATTATATGAATGCAAGCGTAACCACACCCGCTGCAGCCTGGTAACCACACTTCCTGTACAGGACGCCACGCAGACTGACATGCTGGAAAGATTTCAATCGACGTGCGACATAACACAGGGTAAAATCGAGCTAGAATTTCATCCTTTCGAGATCAAAACCTTGCGTCTTTCGATGGTAAACCAAGAGCATGAATGATGAAATTCAGAATGATACGAGGACAATGCTCATATGAAGGAAAGATTACAGAAATTGCTCGCTGCCGCAGGCTATGGTTCACGACGCTCCTGCGAAGCTCTGATTCTGGCTGGCAGGGTGACGGTTAATGGCGAAACTGCCCAATTAGGGTCAAAAGCTGATATCGCTGAAGATCAAGTTAAGCTGGATGGTAAGTTGATCAAGCGGCCAGAAGCAAACCAGTACATCGCTTTATACAAACCTCGTGGGGTTATATCTGCAGTCACTTCACCCGATGCTCGCCCCACGATACGTGACCTCGTGCCGCTCGAAGGCACTTTATATCCTGTGGGACGTCTCGATGCAGACAGTGAAGGGTTGATCCTCCTGACCAACGATGGTGACCTGGCCAATCAGCTCACCCATCCCCGCTACGGGCACGAGAAAGAGTATCGCGTGCTCGTCGCCCGTCATCCAGATGAAAAACAACTTACCGCCTGGCGCCACGGAGTGGTGCTTGAAGACGGCTATCGCAGTGCACCCGCCCAGGTTGATATTGAAGCTAATTCCGGTAAAGGGACCTGGTTGATAGTAACCATGAAGGAGGGTCGCAAACGCCAGATACGTGATACCTGCCGCCAGATTGGCTTACCGGTAGTCACGATCATCAGGGTGAGGATTGGTCGTTTGCGACTTGGCAGCTTGAAGGCTGGTGAGTGGCGCAAGTTGACTGAAAACGAAATAAATTCCCTGAAAAAACCCGTTGATTCAAAAAGTGTTCACAAACCAGCTGGTAAACAAAACACCCGACGCCCAATCCAGCATATCAAGAAGACTAAAAACGGGTAATTTTTGTTGATATGCTTTAATATCATGCCTTCCTGTTATATGGCACACACTCTCATCGACCATACACAAGGTTTACCGCACGGATATGTAGACCCATGGTAAATGAGTTACAATATGCCCGTTTAATGAATAGTGTAGTGAGGAGTACGAATGGAAACACCCGTCAGTGCATCGCCAGAAGTGAATCCATCCTGGTTGGATCTTAAGCTATTTCGTTCACCGATCATTAGTCTTGAGAAATTGCTATTTGCGCTCATCCTGATCATTGCAATATTTACCCGGCTGTACATGCTTGAGCCACGGGTCATGAGCCATGATGAGACTTCGCATACTTATTTCTCCTGGCTCTTTTATAAAGGTGATGGCTATGCGCACGACCCGGTTACCCATGGACCATTCCAATTTCATATCGTCGCCCTCTCCTACTTCCTTTTTGGGGATAGCGATACCACTGCCCGTATACCTGCAGCTTTATTCAGTATTGCCACCGTGGCGTTCATGTGGGCTTACCGCAGATATTTAGGTCGCGCTGGCGCTCTCGTAGCGGCACTCTTGCTAACAATTTCCCCTTATATCCTCTATTATGGGCGTTATGTGCGTAACGAAGCCTTTGTGGCGTTTTATGCTGTGGTGATGCTGTGGGCCATCTTACGCTATCTCGACACTGGGAAATATAAATACCTTTATGTCTTAACCGCGGTTGTCGTTCTCCATTTCACCACTAAAGAAACCTCATTTATTTATGTTGCACAGGCATTGTTGTTCCTGGTTGGTTTCCTTGTTTATCGTCTGATGCGCAGAGACTGGAAGCTCCCCAATCAAAAAGCGTCATTTATCACGGCACTGGGATCAGCCCTAGTATTCCTTTCCTCAGGGATTTTGATCAGATATTTAAGCTCCAAGGTCATAACCACTGGCCTTGAAGAACCGAAGTATCCATTCTTTGCTGCAATCCCACCTTGGATTAGCCTGGTTTTGATTGCCATTGGTGTGGTTGGAATTACTGCTGCTTTGTACCTGGTAATCAGTGGGCTTGGCTTGAAGCGAATCCGCCAGGAGCGCTCATTTGATCTGCTCATGCTCCTGGGTACCCTGGTGTTACCCCAACTATCCGCGTTCGCCATCAGTGCGGTAGGATGGACCATCCCTGTCAATGCGGCTGAAGTCCGTGCCCTGACCTTAACCGATATGGTCCACATGGCACTGATTGTCGTGCCGATCATTCTTATCTCCATCGTTTTGGGTTTGTGGTGGAACTGGCGTCAATGGCTGATCAATGCTGGTATCTGGTATGCCATCTATATTGTGCTATACACCAGTATGTTTACCAATGGCGCCGGATTTTTTACCGGATTGGTTGGATCACTTGGTTATTGGCTCGAACAACAGTCAGTCAACCGTGGTGACCAGCCTCTTTATTATTACATGTTGATCCAGATACCAATTTACGAATTCCTGCCTGCCATCGGCACAGTACTCGGAGTCCTCCTCGCCGTCCTGGGACGAAAAACTGTTCCAGATGCATTATTCCTGGATGAAACCGAGACGCCGGAAGCAAACCCTTCCCTAGTCGTCGCTGATGCTGTTGAAGATCTGCCAGCGGATTCAGAGCCTATACCATCTCAAGCTAGCACAGACGGTGAACTGCCTCCTATTGAATTCGATACTCCGGTGACTGGTATATTGATCTTCTGGGTCATCACCAGCCTGTTAGCATACACAGTTGCCGGCGAAAAAATGCCCTGGCTCACTGTGCACATCACCCTGCCGATGATCCTCCTCTCCGGTTGGTCAATCGGGTACCTGATCGATACAACGGATTGGTCTAGCTTCAAGGAGAAGAAAGGCTGGTTGGTATTCGCCCTCCTGCTCGTATTCCTTCCTGCCCTCATCAGTGCGATCCGCATTCTATTTGGCGTAAATCCACCTTTTTCCGGGAAAACGCTGGAGCAGCTGTCGGCTACGAGCGGTTTCGTCATCGCAGTCATCGCCACCCTTGCCAGTGGGATTGGTCTGATCATGCTCACCCGTAACTGGCCTGGAAGATTGGTACGGCGCAGTCTAGCTTTTGCGTTTTTTGGGCTATTAGTTGTCCTGACTGCACGTGCTGCATTCACAGCTTCCTACACAAATTATGATCTTGCTAAGGAATATCTGGTATACGCCCATTCTGCTCCGGGAGATAAAATAGCCCTGCAGCAGATCACTGATATCTCCCGCCGGCTAACTGGCGGGCTTGATATCACGGTAGCCTATGATGATAAGACTACCTACCCGTTCTGGTGGTATCTGCGAAATTTCACCAACCAGCGTTACTATGGCAATGCACCCACGCGTGACCTGAGAGATGTCCCATTAATCCTGGTCGGGCAGGATAATTACGGCAAGATCGAGCCGGTAGTTGGCCAGGCATACGACAAGTTCGAGTATAGTCGTATCTGGTGGCCGAATATGGATTATTTCAACCTCACCTGGGAACGCATCTGGAATGCCATCACGGACCCACAGATGCGCGAAGCACTTTTCCAGATCTGGCTTTACCGCGATTACACTCTATATGGTCAGCTCACCGGTGAAGATACCAGTCTGCAAAACTGGAGCCCCTCTGAAAAATTCAGGTTATATATCCGCAAAGACGTGGTCGCACAATTATGGGATTATGGATCGACCACCAGCGCAACCACGCCTGTCCAGGCTGACCCATATGAGGGCAAACAGCTTTCAACCAGCGCCGACCAGGTGTATGGCACCGCAGGCGTAGAACCAGGTCAGTTCAAGACTCCGCGTGATGTTGCCCTGGCAACGGATGGTTCGCTGTATGTGGCTGATAGCTTTAACAACCGCATTCAGCATCTTGCTGCGGATGGCAGCGTGATCAAGGTATGGGGTTCCTTTGCTGATGTCTCGAAGGGCGATGCCCCCGGAGGTACCTTTTATGAGCCGTGGGGAATTGCTGTTGGCCCCGATGGCTCGGTCTATGTTACCGATACCTGGAACCACCGCATCCAAAAATTCACTGCAGATGGCCAATTTTCCTTGATGTGGGGTTATTTCGGCCAGGCCGATACCCCCTTTGCCATCTGGGGACCACGTGATATTGCTATCGATGCTCAAGGGCAAGTATTTATCACCGACACAGGCAACAAACGTATCGTAGTATATGATGAGAACGGTAACTATATCACCCAATTTGGCTCCGTTGGCCTCGGGTTGGGTCAGTTTGATGAGCCAGTCGGTGTGGCACTGGACAAGGATGGCCTGGTGTATGTCACCGACACCTGGAACCAACGCATCCAGGTCTTTGCAGCTGACGCAAGCGGAAATTATATTGCCTCAAATAGCTGGGAAGTCGTTGCCTGGTACGGACAGTCGCTGGATAATAAACCGTATATCGCCGTGGACGAGCAGGGAAACCTGTACACAACTGATCCTGAGGGATATCGCGTACTTCATTTTACTACCTCGGGTACGTTTGTTAATTATTTTGGTGATTACGGTGTGGGTACAGATCAATTCAACCTGCCAACTGGGATCGTCACCGATGGTAAAGGTGGGGTTTGGATCGCCGATGCTGGAAATAATCGCATCATGCATTTTTCACTACCAAGCCAATAAATTATACCGATTAACGATACAATGCCCTGTGACGAACCTTAGGATCTCCCAGGGCATTTTTTTACTTAATCATATGTGATTTTCTGGCATCCCTGTCTCCTGAATTGATGGTCATCGAGAAATTCTGGTTAGTCCTATCCTCCATCCAGATTTTATCTACAGCGGTGATGCGAAAATAGTATATATGTGACCTCCGAGAGGTTATGTTCGTCAAACAAAGGCGGAATACCTGGGTGGTATAATCACCCCGCTGGTTAATTCAAATAATCCTCATGTGAGGAGTTTTAAGGGATGAAACTACACGAATACCAATCTAAACAAATATTTTCACGCTACGGCATCCCCATCCCAAAAGGACGGGTTGCAACCACCGCTGACGAAGCACGCAGCATTGCCATCGAGCTGGGTGGGCGGGTGGTTATTAAATCGCAGGTTTTGGTAGGTGGGCGTGGCAAGGCTGGCGGTATCCGCCTGGCCAAAGACCCGCACGAAGCCGAAGATGTCGCCGCCCAAATCCTGGCGATGGAGATCAAGGGATTGCCAGTCCGCAAGGTGCTGGTGGACGAAGCTGCAAGCATCTCCAAGGAAATATACCTGGGTATCACCAATGATCGTGCTGCCCGCAGGCCTGTCATGATGGCCTCGTCAGCAGGCGGTGTGGAGATTGAGGAAGTCGCCCGTACCACCCCTGAAAAGATCATCAAGGTGCATATTGATCCGCTCCTGGGCCTCAAAGATTATCAGGCGCGAAACATTGCAATCGGCATCGATCTACCCAAACAGCACTGGAAAGTCTTTAACCAGATCGCAGCTGGACTCTGGCGTGCCTTTCTTGATTGCGACGCCACCCTTGCTGAGATCAACCCCCTGGTCGTGACGGACAGTGGTCAGCTCATCGCCCTGGATGGCAAGATGCTGATCGACGATAACGCCTTATTCCGCCATCCCGACCTGGCTGACCTGCGGGACCTGGACGTTGAGGCACCAGCCGAAGTGGAAGCACGCAAGTATGGCCTCACTTATATTAAACTTGACGGGAATATCGGTTGTATGGTGAATGGGGCGGGACTGGCCATGACGACCATGGATATTATCAAGCTATTCGGCGGAGAGCCTGCTAATTTTCTTGATATCGGCGGTGGTGCTGGCTCTGATAAGGTGGCAGCTGCGATCCGCATCATCCTTACTGATCCGAACGTAAAAGCGGTATTGTTCAATATCTTTGGCGGTATCACCCGTGGTGATGAAGTTGCTCGAGGTATCCTGGTTGCCTTAAATGATGTCAAAACTAATATCCCCATGGTGATCCGCCTGGTCGGTACCAATGCAGAAGAAGGACGCAAGCTGCTTTCAGATGCCAACCTGATTACTGCTGAAACCTTAGCCGATGCTGCCAAAAAAGCGGTCGCAGCTGCAAAAACTGGAATAGCAGGGAGGTAAATACAATGAGTATCCTGATCAACAAAAATACACGCCTGCTTGTCCATGGCATCACGGGTAATGAGGGTCTTTTCCACAGCACACAGATGTTGGCATATGGCACCAATGTGGTTGCCGGTATGACCCCTGGGAAAGGTGGGGAATGGGTGATCGAAGGGAAAGTTCCCGTTTTCGATTCGGCCAAGGTAGCGGTTGAAGCCACCGGCGCCAATACCAGCTGCATCTTTGTTCCATCCCGCTTCGCAGCTGATTCGATCTATGAAGCTGCTGATGCAGGAATTTCGTTAATTGTGTGCATCACCGAAGGTATCCCGGTGCAGGACATGATGAAAGTCAGGGATTATCTGGATCAGAAGCGGGTTCGCCTGGTAGGGCCTAACTGTCCGGGTCTGCTCACCCCAGGGGAAGCCAAGGTTGGCATCATTCCGGGAAACATTGCCATCCCCGGTAATGTTGGGGTTGTTTCCCGCTCTGGCACCCTTACCTATGAGGTGCTCTATGCTTTAAAACTATTAAATAAAGGTGTCAGTACCTGCGTGGGTATCGGTGGTGATCCGATCAATGGCACCAACTTCATCGATACCCTTACCATGTTTGAAGCCGATCCACAAACCGAGAAAATTGTCATGATTGGTGAAATTGGTGGTACTGATGAAGAGAAAGCTGCCGATTACATCTCTAAGCACATGACTAAGCCGGTAGTTAGCTTTATTGCTGGTCAAACTGCTCCTCCCGGAAAACGCATGGGACACGCCGGTGCTATCGTTGAAGGTGGCTCAGGCTTGGCGGCTGACAAGATTAAAGCCCTCCAAGCTGCAGGGGTCAGGGTAGCGTCACATCCTGAGGAGATCCCTAGCCTTCTCTTTTAGGAAAATCACTGAATATAAAAAGCCTGTTGTTTCGAACAACAGGCTTTTTTGCTTCATTTCCAATAACACTACTCTGTAATGTTAAACCTTTGACGCTCTCTGGTTTCTCGATGTATCCTCGGTTATGAGTTGATGAAATTAATAAAGGGGCTGTCCACTTGCCCAGACAGCCCCGTAATAGCTTGAAATTTTCAATTACATGTGGGCTTGGAGATAATCAACAGCCTGGCCAACTGTTTTGATCTCCTGGGCTTCCTTATCAGAAATCTCACCGCCAAATTCGTCCTCAAACTTCATGATCAGCTCGACTAGGTCTAATGAATCAGCTTCAAGGTCTTCGCGAAAACGAGCCTCAAGGGTGACTTTCGATTCATCTACGCCTAGTAAGTCAATAATGATAGCTTTTACCTTGTCGAAAACTTCAGTATTCTCCATGATCTTTGATCCTCCTACAAAATTATGTGCCTGGTATTCTGGCAATTGTATCCTGTGATGATATTCTGTCAAGTGCATGATTCGGTTGTTGACATGCATTCTTCAGGCTGGTAAGATTATCCAGACTAGAGGAACACTTGAAAATGGAAGAAGTTACGCCGATTGGCTCGCGAAAAAATGACCACCTGCACATCAACCTTCAGCAGGATGTTTCATCCGGCCTGACCACCGGATTGGAAGAGTATCATTTCGTTCATTGTGCACTTCCGGAGATCAATCTTTCCGAGATCGACTTGGGCGTAAACCTGTTTGGTAAACACCTCTCGGCTCCGCTCCTGATCTCTTCCATGACCGGTGGCACTGCTGAAGCGGGGCAAATCAACCAGATTCTTGCTTCGGCTGCAGAGCAGGCTCAGATCGCCATGGGAGTTGGTTCCCAACGCATCGCTATAGATCATCCTGAGCTAGCGCACACCTTTCAAATCCGCCGCCAGGCACCTACGGCATTGATATTTGCCAACCTAGGTGCGATTCAGCTTAATTACGGCTATGGCCTCACTGAGTGCCAGCGCGCCGTCGACATGGTCCAGGCTGACGCGCTTGTTTTGCATCTAAACGCGCTTCAGGAAGCGCTCCAACCTGAAGGCCAATCCAACTTTGCCGGATTATTAAATAAAATCGAAACCATCTGTCATGCTTTACCGGTACCTGTAATTGCCAAAGAGGTTGGTTGGGGCTTCTCGAAACAGGATGTCTCCTTGCTTGCCCAGGCGGGTATCACTGCCATAGATGTAGCTGGCTCAGGAGGGACGTCATGGTCACAGGTTGAGATGCACCGTGCCGAGACTGAAGAGCAGCGTAAGCTAGCGGCGGCTTTCCACGGCTGGGGCACACCTACATCAGATGCGATCCTGAATGTCATCTTAACAGCACCTGGCGTAAAAGTAATTGCTTCTGGTGGACTTAGATCAGGCATGGACATTGCTAAATGCATTGCCCTGGGTGCATCTATCGGTGGTTTAGCTGGGCCGTTCCTGAAAGCTGCTGCCCGATCTCTTGAAGAAACGCTTGCATTGATTGATTTGTTAAAACAAGAAATCCGTGTTTGTATGTTTGCTACTGGTTCATTGACCTTGGATCAACTGCGCCACGAAAAACTGGTTGGAAAGTAGGCTTATGCCGGTCAATCAAGTCGAAAATCTCGCCCAAACCTGTTTAGAAGCAATTGAAAATTCTCTAAAGAAGGCAGTATTGCGTTCCCAAGAATTCGGCGATTCAATGTTGTATGATATGCTTGCCTACCATATGGGATGGGTGGATGAGCTCGATCAAGTTACTACCCGTGGAAAACGCATTCGCCCATTACTGGTTTTGCTTGTGTGTAGCGCAGCGGGTGGTGATTGGAACATAGCCTTGCCGGGTGCCACTGCGGTGGAATTAATCCACAATTTTTCATTGATTCACGATGATATTGAAGATAATTCTCCCACACGCCGTGGGCGACTCAGTGTTTGGAAAAAATGGGGGATTCCCCAAGCCATAAACACCGGCGATGCCATGTTTGCCCTGGCACATCTGGAAGCCATCAGGCTTTCTCAAACAGTTGATTCGTGGGTGGCCATAAAATCTGTTGACCTGCTTCAACGTACCTGCTTGCATTTAACCCAAGGGCAGTTCCTTGATCTGTCATTCGAATCCCGTAGTGACCTGTCTGTTGATGATTATTGGC
The DNA here is from genome assembly GCA_003105035.1 of Anaerolineales bacterium. Classification (NCBI taxonomy): domain Bacteria; kingdom Bacillati; phylum Chloroflexota; class Anaerolineae; order Anaerolineales; species Anaerolineales bacterium. The sequence continues at coordinate 176,142 of PQAL01000036.1, forward strand.
CTATGGTGGAAGGAAAGACAGCCGCACTAATTGCTGCCAGCACAAAATTGGGTGCTCTCGCAGCTTATTGCGATGATGCAGTGATTGAGGCATATCACAAATTTGGCCGCTCGCTTGGCCTGGCTTTCCAGGTTGAAGATGATTTACTTGGGATTTGGGGTAATGCTTTATTGACTGGTAAATCAACTCAAAGTGACTTGTTTACCGGCAAAGTAACACTCCCTGTGTTGTTTGGGCTTTCCAGGGCAGGTAAATTTGCCGATCTTTGGAATAGCGGGCCGATTACCGAAGATAAAATTCATTTTGTTGCAGACCTATTGGAAGCTGAGGGTGCTAAGGAATTCGCCCAGTCCGAAGCCAGGCGTTTATTGCAGGATGCTTTTTCATGGTTGGATCGGGCTCGTCCAGCTGGTATCGCCGGTGAGGCTCTGAGAAACCTCGCCCTCAGCCTGGTAAATCGTCAATCATAACTTCACATCAAATAAATTCCATGAATACCTGGTTTCCCAATAGGTACCCTTTTTTGGTTAATCGCAGCCTATCGTCCGCAGCACCCACCCATTCCAATAATCCGTACCGGATGAGCTGCTCGATTTGAGTACTGAACCTGTTTTCTAACTTCATCCCAAACCGATGATCAAACTCCTGATTCGATACCCCTTCAGATACGAGTCGTAAGCCCATCATCATTGTCTCGCCAATTTCAGTAACGGTATCGATCCGATGACATTGCATTGTTGCAGGTGTGCGAGGGAATTTTGCCGACACTCCATAAACATCGGCACCACTCATCCTTTTTATGTACACTCCGGGCGTTAATACGTCTACTGTGCGGTGACTGGCGATGAAACCATGAGCACCCGCTCCCACCCCGAGATAGGGCAAGTTCCTCCAATATTGGAGGTTGTGTTTGCACGAATACAGCTCACCTGCGTCATCTTGCCTGGCCCAATTTGAGATTTCATATTGAACAAATCCATAAGCAGTAAGCTGCTCACTGGCAACCTCATACATATCAGCTGCCAGGTCGGGGTCTGGCTCCGGTAGCATGCCTATCTCCACCTGATGTTGCATTGAGGTGCCGTGTTCCAGGGTTAATGCATATAGGGAGAGGTGTTCTGTTTGCATCACTAAAGCCGCCCCGACTGACCTTCTCCAGGAATCGATCGTCTGACCAGGTAACCCGTAGATTAAATCCAGGCTGACATTACCTATCCCGGCTTTTCGTGCACACTCCACCGCACGGATGACATCAGTGTGTGAATGCTGCCTCTGTAACATGGACAGCTCGTATTCGTCAGCCGACTGCATGCCCAGGCTGACCCGATTGACACCCATGGCAGAGATCTCTTTCAAGTAGCCTTCAGTTACCGTCCCAGGATTGGCTTCAAGGGTGATCTCTATCGAAGGTGATAAATAAAATCTATTGTTTGCAGTGTCGATGATCTTGCCCAGCTCGTTGGCTGCCAGGATTGATGGGGTACCTCCGCCGATGTACATGGTGTGAATAGCCAGTGGATCACCCGAGGCATTGGAGAGAAATGAAATCTCTTCGCAGACCGACTGTACATATTCCGGGATCAACTGCTGCAGGCCGGCATACGTATTAAAATCACAATATCCACACCTGTGCTTGCAAAAAGGGATGTGGACATATATGCTTACCCAATTCATTTCCAGAGTATATCACGGGTAACTTTCCAAAGGCTTTCTTGCATGCCAGGTTTCCTGGGCAGCACGGAGGACAGAAAAAACTGGTATAATCCGCCAAGTCCGGTCAACCCCGGCACCCCTTACAAATATGACTCCTGAGACAAATACAACCCCCATGAAATTGTGTCCTACTTGCGGGACGCGAGTGAAGGAAGATGCAACCCGCTGTCTGGTCTGCGGCGCAGACTTGACGAATACAGAAAAAACCGCTCAATCCACAAAGGTCGTGCAAGGCAGCCGAATGCCGTCAATCACCATAAGCCTGCCTGCAGCCCTGGGCTTATTAGCTCTTTTCCTTGGTATTGGGGCGGTCATCGTATTTTTCGCCCTACGCCAAACTCCTGAGGCAGCAGTACCACCCACTGCCACATCCACAGAGACACCCACTGCAACGACCACCCAGACTGCAACCATAACGCCTCTACCCACGCTCACCAGCACTCCCGAGCCAAGCCCCACACCGATAACGTACATGGTAAAGGCCAACGATACCTGCATCAGCATTGCGGCCTTTTTTAATACGTCTGTGCAGAGTATTGTGACACTAAATAACCTTCCTGCTGCTTGCAATACATTGTATATCAACCAGCCGATCCTTATCCCACAACCTACACCCACGGCATCTCCTATGCCTTCAGCTACATACAGCCTGGTCGAACAGACGGAAGCGGCTTGTGAAAAGGTTGAGATCATTGTCCAATCGACCGATACACTGGGCAGCATTTCCGCCATCTATAACGTCCCTATGGATGCGATCAGAGAGGAAAATGGTCTGCCTAATGATACGGTCTACCTGGGTCAGCCACTGGTCATCCCATTGTGCCGTCAATTTGCCACGCCTGGCCCATCGCCGACAGCCACACCTCCGCCTCCCTACGCAGCTCCAAACTTGTTACTGCCTGCCAACGGTGCTCCATTTTCTCTCGCTGATGATTCAATCACCTTGCAGTGGGCTGCGGTGGGATCGCTCAACACAAATGAAGCTTACCAGGTCACCATCGAAGACCTTACCTCTGGCATGGGACCATCGCTAATCGACCAGGTGACGGATACGAAATATCTGGTATCTTCCACTCTAAGACCCACGGATGGCATAGCTCACATATTCAGCTGGATCATCGAGGTGGTTCGCATCACTGGTTCGGACGAATCAGGAAACCCCATGTGGACTTCTGCTGGAATTGCCAGCACACCCAGGTATTTCAGCTGGATCGGCGCTCCATCGGTAATCACACCAACCCCATAATAAAACCAGCGGTGGGCAAAACCCACCGCTGGTTATTTATATATGATCTTGATGTAGCTAGGCAGCCTTGCTAGCAATATCTTCAAGCATGGCAGTTGTCAGAGATTTTGGCCGCTCAATCGGTTGGCTGAGAGCGCGCGCCCAAACTACATTGGCAGATACCCCCAGGATGCGGCTGACTCCGAATATAACCGTATAAAAATCAAATTCCTTTACTCCAAAGTGATACTGTAGCGAACCGCTGATCGCATCAACATTCGGCCATGGGTCCTTGGCCTTACCCTGCTCCATAAGGACGCCCGGAACTACATCGTAGACCAGGGAGGCCAGCTTAAAAATCTCATCTTCAGGGAAATGCTTCCTACCGAACACTAATTGGGCTGTATACCTTGGGTCGGTCTTGCGTAGTACCGCATGACCGTAGCCAGGAATCACCTGTCCACGGTTTAATGTGTCCCAGGCGAATTGTTTTAATGCTTCTTTGTCGTAGGCGCACTCGCCACATTTCTCCTTTACCTCTAGCAGCCACATCAGGCATTCCTGGTTGGCTAAACCATGCAGTGGTCCAGCCAGACCGCTTAATCCTGCTGATGCAGCGTAATAGATATCGGAAAGTGAGCTCGCTACCAGGTGCGTGGTATGCGCACTGACATTACCGCTCTCATGATCTGAATGCAGCAGGAAGTACAGGCGTGATAGATCCTGGTATAGAGGATCGGTAATTCCCATCATGTGGGCGAAATTCGCACCCCAATCCAGGCTCGGGTCTGCAGGGATGATCTCCCCATGATGATATTTCAGCCGGTAGATGAATGCTGCAATCTCAGGGAGTTTGGCTGTCAGGTTAAAACTGTCTTCAAGCATTGGCTCCCAGTAGGCATCCTTTTTAAGACCTTGATGGTATTGCTTTGAGAACAACGACTCTCTTTGTAATGTTAATACCGCCAGAGTAAATAATGTCATGGGATGCGCATCAGCTGGCATGGCTCTGATCGTATCAAACACATATTGTGGTACTTTCCCCCGCTGCTTCCATTCCTGCTCAACTTCCAGGGCTTGCTCTCTCGTGGGAATGCTTCCCACCAGGAATAAGTAATAGAGCGCTCCAACATAGGGTATCTCAGCCCCTTCAGGCTTGGGTAGTTTTTCCAGCACTTCGGGGATGGTGTAGCCTCGGAAACGAATTCCCTCTGCCGGGTCAACGTAAGAAATGTCAGTTACCAGGCTTTTAACATCCCGCATTCCGCCATACACCTGTGAAATAGTAACATCACCGACCTTTACCTCACCCTTCTCCTTAACAAGTTTCTTTACTCGTCCACGCCATTCAGGGAGTTGCTCAGCGATTTTGTCTTTTAATATCATGGTCTATCTCCGCCTATATGTTTACCAGATTTTTCAATGCTTCTGTGGTTTGCTTAACAGCTTCTGCCGAACGATTTAGCGCTTCACGTTCTTCATTGTCAAGGTTATATTCGATGATTTTTTCTATTCCATTGCTTCCCAATTGGACTGGTGCACCAAAATAGATGTCGTGTAAACCATACTCACCCTTCATGTATGCTGAAGCAGGGATAATCAAATGTTTATCTTTTATGATTGCTTCAACCATTTGAGCCAGGGCTGCTGCTGGTGCGTAATAGGCACTTCCAGTCTTCAATAGGTTGATGATCTCTGCGCCACCCTTACGGGTACGATTGACAATAGACTCAAGGCGCTCTGCCGGGATGAGATCTCTGAGTGCTGTGCCTGCTACATTGGAATGCCTGGTCAGCGGCACCATCTCATCACCATGCCCACCCAACACATAGCATTGTACATTTTCCACCGATACACCCAATTCTGCTGACACGAACGAACGCATGCGTGCCGAGTCCAGGATCCCCGCCTGGCCTACTACCCGTTCAGGAGGCAGCTTGGTGAGTTTCATCGCCAGGTATGCCATCGCATCAAGCGGATTCGTTAAAATGACATAGATCGCATTGGGTGACCTTTTTATCGTTTCCAAGGCTGCCTTGCTGACTATTTCCGCATTTGCAGTGAGCAAGTCATCCCGGCTCATTCCGGGTTTGCGCGGCAGGCCGGCTGTGATCACGATAATATCCGACCCGGTTGTTGCATCATAGTCATTTGTGCCAGTGATTCTTACATCCTTACCAATAACCGGCATGGCTTGTTGAAGGTCAAGTGCCTTGCCCTGTGGCATGCCTTCAACAATGTCTACCAGGACGATGTCTGCAAACTCCCGCTCAGCCAACCAATGTGCAGTCGATGAGCCTGTCATGCCTCCACCAATGATCGATACCTTATTTTTCATGTTCCCTCCATTTATAATTTAAATAAAGTGATTATTTCACAGCAATCGGTTGCTGTTGCTCAAGCTTTTCGATGTACTTGACTGCCTGCATGGCGGCCGCAGCTCCCATCCCTGCAGACGTGACCACTTGCCTGAAATTTGGGTCTCCAGCCTCTCCAGCGACGTATACACCGGGGATATTCGTCGCTAACAGACTATCTGTTTTTATATAGCCCCTATCATCTAAATCAAGCGCATCAGCGAAGATCTTGGTATTTGGAACGTGCCCAATAAATATGAAAACCCCATCCGTTGGTAAGCTCGACACATTACCGGTTTTTACATTCTTGATGTTTACACTTGTTACTTTATCTTCACCTAATATCTCAGTAATGACGCTATCCCAAACAAACTTGATCTTGGGATGCTCACTGGCACGCTTCTGAAGGATAACTCCAGCACGCAGGCTATCCCGTCGGTGTACCACGGTGATCGATCTGGCATACCGTGTTAAAAACAGGCTCTCTTCGAGCGCGCTATCACCACCACCAACCACGATTACATCCTTTTCCTTAAAGAACCAACCATCACAGGTGGCGCAATAAGATACACCTCTGCCGGTCAGCTCTTTTTCGCCCGGAACATCCAGGTGAGTCGCCTGTGCGCCAGTGGCGATAATAACCGTCTCGGCGAAATATTCCGCATTATATGTCTTGATGCGAAATGGGTGCTCCTCTAATAGAGCTTCTACTGCAGTATCGTATTCAACCCTGGCTCCAAACTTCTCAGCCTGTTTTTGGAATAGATCGGATAATTGTTGCCCGCCCACACCATCTGGGAAGCCCGGGTAGTTCTCAATCGTATGTGTTAATGAAGCCTGTCCACCTAAATCCATTCCAGTTAAAACGACTGGGTCAAGGTTTGCCCGGGCAGCATACAGAGCCGCAGATAGACCTGCCGGTCCTGAACCCAGGATTAATACCTTCACTCTTTTTTCATTTTCTGATCGATCAGTGGTGTTATTTTTCAGTACCAATTCCATTCGAAAACCTTTCTTCAGGAGGAATTTTCTTGTTTATTCAGTTGACTTGCTTTCTAATCGTCATAATTTATGATGCACCTTAATGCTAATAGTTGCATCGATGATCAGCTGATGATGGTCCACAATAAAGCGATCAGGCTGGCGATTCTCAATGTCCAGATCAAAATAAGCTGATCGGCCGGCGACACTAGAATTGATGCAATCAGCAGGGCAGCAAATATAATTCCGCTGGCCAGCTTAGAGATTGTTTTTTCAAGCCTCTTGATATTTTCACTAAGCTGCGGATCACGAACTTTGAGTTCGCCTCGCTCCAGCCTGGAGATTAATGCATCTGCTCTGACCGGTAGGCTGATCAGTCTGCGTGCATAGTCTCCCACTTCTTTTACCCAATATCCCCAATCATGCTGAGCTTCTTCTTTAATGATCTTTTGTGTAAAGGGGGTGAGCTGCTCAAATACGTTAATTTGCGGATCCAACCCGATGCACATTCCAGATAATATGCCAACAGCCCTGCCCAGGAAGATCAAGTCTTGAGGTAGCTGGAAGGGCATATCATATAGAATATCGCGGAACTGATAAGCAAAATCATGGATCTCCTCCATCTTTATTTGTGCCAGCTCATCCATGCCTTTACCCCAGAAGCGTTCAAACATGGCTGATTCTGCCTTTTCTAGCAGCTCTGTATCCGCACCGGGCAGCAATATCCCCAAGATTTGATAAGCTTTTATCACTCTGGCTGTATCCTGCAATGCTACACCAACTAACAACTCCCGCAGTCCTAATTTGATCTCAGGTCGCATTCGTCCAACCATGCCGAAATCGATGAAAGTGAGAATCCATTCATTACTTCCAAGCTTATCACCATCAAGTTTCTTCAAAGGTTTGACAAACAGGTTCCCGGGGTGTGGATCAGCGTGGAAAAAACCATCTTCAAAAATCTGTTTCAAGTAGTTATTTAACAGCCTTGTTGCGACTTCAGTTCTATCTATCCCAGCCGCACTGATCTCCTCATAATCAGTTATCTTGATGGCGCGCACATCTTCGAGGGTCAACACCCGCTTGGTTGTGTGGGTCCAAACGACTTTTGGAACAAGCACACCGGGATCGTTGAGGAAATTCGCAGCAAAGGTTTCAGCATTCTTGCCCTCAGCCAGGTAATCTATCTCCTCATAAAGGCCTCGCGAAAACTCTGCCAGCAGCCCTTGGATATTTACTCGTTTCCGTATGGGTGGATACCTTTTTATCCACCCGCCAACGGTCTTCACCGCGGCCAGGTCAGTTGCGATGATAGCTTCAATGTTTGGCCGTTGTACTTTAACCACCACTGAGTAGTCGATCCACTCAGCCATCTCACCTGAAGGAACTTTAACACCATAGGCAACCGCTTGTTCACCCGTTATGCGTAGTTTTGCCAGATGAGCCTGGCCTAAGGAAGCCGCAGCTAACGGTTTAGCGTCAAACTCGACAAACTTATCCAGAATAGGCAGGGAAAATTCTGTTTCTACGACTTCCCGGATGTCATCAAATGATTCAGAAGGTACTTCGTCTTGTAACCCAGCCAACACGTCGGTGGCCGCGCTGGGTAAGACATCGACCCGCGCAGACAGGAATTGGCCTACCTTGATTAATACTCCCCCCATTTGAACAGCTAAGGATCGGTACCTTACTGCGATGTTTCGGACCCGTTCATTCCGTGTACGGTTCGACCACTTAGCCAAACCGATGCGCGGTAGGATCAGGTCCCAGAATATCTCGCTAGTAAGGATGCTGGCGAAAAAAAAGAGAATCCTTCGATAGCGAGACTTGAGCATTTGTTTACTAATCCTAGATGATCATTACAGAACAATTACTGCGGTTCAACAGTTGATCGGTGATATCATCAAGTAGGGTTCCTTGCCAGCGGTCTTGCCCAGGTTGATAGTGAGACCCGACGACCAACAGCTCATACTTACCCTCGGATAACTCATTCAGTACTTCTTCGACCACCATTCCATGCCGGATGCGCGGCTCAATCACACCAGTGACTCCCGCACCTCTCAGCTGTTTTGTCGACTTTTCGATCAGCAAGTCTTGTGATTGTGCCGGTGGCGGACCATCGGCTTCAGAGACGCTACCTTTACTTTGAATAACGTGTAGTAAACCGATTTGCGCTGGTGTTTTGGAAATCCATTTTCCTCCCAGCTTCATCGTCTCGCTGGCAGGGGCATCGGCACCAGTGCAAAATAGCACCTTCTGGAATTGCTCAGGCGAATTTCGTACCACCAGGAAATGGGTGTGTAATTTTCGGGCAAGCTTACCTGTGGTGCTACCGACTTTAGGATGGAGTAATCCGATCTGGTCTCTACCTCCACCCACGATCACCAGGTCATAGGAGTGTTCTAAAGCCTCCGCCAAAATTTCTTCGATCGGGTCACCATGCCTAACCTTTGTGCTAACTGTAAATTTTTCTCCTAAGTACTTACTGATCTCCACCAATGAGTTGTTCAACTTTTTGATATCTTCCTTGCCTTCGCTTACAGCCAGAACAGTTGCCTTGGTCGGCTTGAGAAATCCAAATTTGGTGGTAATTTCGGCTACTTGCATGGAAGCGCTCGAGCCATCGGTACATATGAGTATATCCACAGAAAGCTCCTTTACTGGTATCTGATCTCAGTGACATTTTTCAAGTAGTATATTTTACCTTGAATATCTCGAAGATTAAAGCATGAACCTACAGGATCTGGTATGTTTTGTTACTAGAACCTCTCCTCTAAAAGTTTTTGCTTAATTACTCACTGAATTCTCTATAATATTTTTACCATCCCACCATACGCAGGTAAATCACAACGGAGTTCTCGGATTCCACTCTGGTTTTGAGAGTGAAGAATTTATTTCTTCCAACCTTGAATAAATCTGCATGTTCTCGTAAATCATTGTTAGTTTATATGAGATTACTAGTTTTTTTTGAGTAGTTACATTTCATCTCTAATTTAAATGATTAGAATTGAACCAGGCTTTTCCCTTTATGTTGACTGATGCACACGGGATATCTCATTTATAATAAGCTGTCGATATGAAGGTGACCAGGCTATTCTGACCATGCATAAATTCATCTACTTATCCGAACAATCTTCGACCATTCCTAATTTTGATGATCTGCCATGGGATCATCAATTGTCCGACTGGGCGGGTTCCGAACCGCGTGTTGAGCAAATTCAGCACGGGGTATCCCGCCACCCGGTCGTTTTTGTCAATTACAGTGGGAGTTTATTTGTGGTCAAGGAGCTGCCCGAAGGGATTGCCAAGAAGGAATTTGAGCTACTGACGCAGATACAAAAACAAGGCTTACCGTGTGTTGCTCCACTGGGTTATGCTTCCCTGGTACGTGAGCGCGTCTCTTCAAGTATTCTATTCACCAGGTTCCTGGTAGCCTCAGTACCATTCCGCTCCTTGTTCATTGGTAATGTTATTACGAAGCATCAGACTCATTTATTGGACGCAATATCTGGTCTGTTGGTCCAACTTCACTCAAATGGATTTTACTGGGGTGATTGCTCACTCTCGAATATCCTGTTCCGGAGAGATGCGGGTGCACTGCAAGCCTACTTGGTCGATGCTGAAACGGCAGAATATCACTTGCCGCATCTCTCCCCGGTACTCCGCTATCACGACCTGGAGATAATGAAGGAAAATATCCTCGGCGAGCTAGCTGACCTTCAAGCAGAGGATAATCTCCCGCTTGGTCATCCGATTGAGGAAATTGGACCTTACATTCAACAGCAATACCGCGAATTATGGGAGGAGATCACCCGTGAGGAAATTATCGGTCCCAACGAGCTATATCGCATCCAGGAGAGGGTACGCGCCTTAAATTCTTTAGGCTTTTCTGTGAAAGATATCGAGCTAAAAAATGAAAATCAGGGTAATCACTTGAAATTACGGATTTTCGTGTCTGACCGAAATTTTCACCGCAACCAACTTATTGAGGTTACCGGTTTATTTGCTGAAGAACACCAGGCCCAACAAATAATGAACGAAATCTATGAGCTGAAAGCAAATATGGCGAACGCTGGCAATCCGGATATTACCCTTGAAGCCATTGCCTTCTATTGGCTCGAACAAATATATAAACCTGTGCTGGAGCAGCTTAAACCTTTGCTGGATGACCCTGACCATCCGAAATCAAATGCTGATCCGTTGGAAGTTTATTGCCAGATACTTGAACACAAGTGGTATATGTCTGAACAGGCGCACCGTGATGTTGGGCATCACACAGCTGCGGAGGATTTCCTACTGCGCTTCGGATCACCAAACTAACTCAGAACATTAGGGCAGCCAGATTATTTTCTGGCTGCCCTTGCTCATTATTCTATGCAGGTATGCTAATCTTCGGCAGATGCTCCAGCGATAGTTGGATTGCTGCTTCAGGATATTCGTAATCTTCCAGCTTGCCGCTCAGATAAGCCTGGTACGCGCTCATGTCGTAATCGCCATGACCTGACAGGTTGAAGAGGATAACCCTTGCTTCGCCCTTCATTTTTGCATCCAGGGCTTCATCGATTGCTGCTCTGATTGCGTGAGCAGACTCAGGAGCTGGAATGATGCCTTCGGTTTGGGCAAATTGAATGGCTGCCTCAAACGTTGCCAGTTGGTGGACAGCCACAGCCTGGATATACCCCGCATCATACAGTGCACAGATCAAGGGTGCCATCCCATGGTAACGTAAGCCACCAGCGTGGATCGGTGGTGGCACAAAATCATGCCCGAGAGTGTACATTTTGACAATGGGTGCCATGCGAGCACTATCGCCATAGTCAAATCGATATTCGCCTTTAGTCAAGGAAGGGGTGGCCATCGGTTCAACGGCTAGCAGGCGGGTTTTCCTGCCATCCTTTAAATTTTCGCGCAGGAATGGGAAAGCAATACCTCCAAAATTCGAGCCGCCACCCACACATCCGATGACAACATCTGGATATTCTCCAGCCATATCCATCTGTTTCAAAGCTTCTTGCCCGATGACGGTCTGGTGCAACAGGACGTGATTGAGCACGGAACCAAGGCTGTACTTCTTCGCTCCACCCGATTTCACGGCCATTTCCACTGCTTCAGAAATGGCGATCCCCAACGAACCTGGGCTATCGGGGTCCTGGGAAAGAATTAATTTACCATAATCAGTGTGGGCCGTGGGGCTGGGGTGGACCCTGGCGCCATAGGTTTCCATCAGGAAGCTCCGGTATGGCTTTTGATGGTAGGACACCTTCACCATATACACATCCAGTTGTAAATCAAAAAACCGGCATGCCATGGAAAGCGCCGAACCCCATTGTCCTGCTCCAGTTTCAGTGGTTAATGCTTTGGTTCCTGCAACCTTATTATAGAAAGCCTGCGGGACAGCGGTATTGGGTTTATGGCTGCCGACAGGCGATGTTCCTTCATATTTGAAATAGATATGAGCGGGTGTGTCCAATAATTTCTCCAACCGGCTCGCACGAATGAGTGGCGTAGGCCGCCATAATTTATAGATCTCCTGCACCTCCTTCGGAATCTCAATGTAGCGCTCAGTGCTGACTTCCTGCTGAATCAATTCCATGGGGAAAAGCACATTTAGAAATTCCGGTGTTATTGGCTCAAGGGTTTGCGGGTTTAATATCGGAGTTGGCGCGAGCGGGCTATCCGCACTCATGTTGTACCAGTATTTCGGAAGGTCCGTCTCATTCAATAGGAATTTCATTGTGTCGTTCATTTCTACCTCCATTAACGATATGGTTTTTAAAATGCAAAACGCATCCATCCCAAGGGGACGAACGCGCTCAGTCCGTGGTGCCACCCCGATTAAGCCGGCAGGCTACTTAACAAAAAATCCCGTCATGATGCAACGGGATAAAGCCAGCTTCACTCTTTTCAGATACGATCCACTATCCTGGATGATATCTTTTGCCGTGATAACGGTGGCAGCTCCGGCGTAGGCTACTCCTCAAGAAATCCCATCTGGTTTCACCTTGCAACTCAGAGGTCCATTCAGTCTCATCGTGCGGGCAAGATTCTCATCTACACTTGCTCTCTGTGCCACCGTATTAGGGCTTACTCGTCCTCTTCGAAGTCATTCAGTATTAAGTTGGGGGAATTATATGCTGAATAATTTATTTGTCAACCCTGTTTTAATGCTTACGCTGCAGGATTTTAAACTCTGTTACGAATTCATCACCCTCATGCCTGGTAGCAGTCAGGGTAGTGATAGTCTGCCAATCTGCAGCATTGATCCTGGGGAAGAATACGTCAGCCTTTGAAACTGTCAGTACCAGGGTGAGGTAGATTTTGTCGGTGATCTCTATCGTTTGTGCGAAGATCTCACTTCCACCAATGATAAACAGTTCATTCTCTCCGTTCGCTTCCGCATACGCAATCGCCGCCGGTATGGAATTCTGATAAATTACGTCTACAGGCGAGTCAAATTGCCTATGCGAAACTACCAGCATAATTCTTCCGGGCAGGGTTTTACCGATCGATTCATACGTTTTCCTGCCCATCAGGATATGATGGCCCATGGTCAGCTGTTTGAACCTTTTTAGATCCGATGGCAAGTGCCAGGGCAAGCGGTGATTTTTCCCGATACCACCCTTTTCATCCACCGCCGCGATTAAAGAGATGATCAAACAGAGATCTCCGCCTTGATACTCGGATGGCTTTGATAATTGACCAACGCGAAGTCCTCAAATGAGAAATCATCAATCGATTTAATTCCAGGATTGAGAGTCATGCTTGGCAATGGGTATGGCTCTCTGGTTAATTGCAGCCTGGCCTGCTCGAGATGATTTACGTATAAATGTGTGTCGCCCATCACCTGGACAAGCTCACCCAGCTGCAGCTGACAGACCTGAGCGACCATCATCGTTAATAACGCGTATGAGGCGATATTGAATGGTACTCCCAGAAAAACATCCGCTGAACGCTGGTAGAACTGGCATGACAATTTACCATCAGCAACATAAAATTGAAATAACAGGTGGCATGGCGGCAGAGCCATCTGGGGAATTTCCCCCACATTCCACGCATTGACAATCAAGCGGCGAGAATTTGGGTCCTTCTTGATTTGCTCGATCACCTGGTTGATCTGGTCAATGACTCGACCATCCGCTGTTCTCCACTGACGCCACTGTACACCATATACCGGCCCCAGGTCGCCATTTTCATCTGCCCACTCATCCCAGATCCCCACACCATGCTCTTTCAAGAACTTTATATTACTCTCCCCGCGCAAAAACCATAATAATTCATAAATTAATGATTTAAGATGAAGTTTTTTTGTTGTAAGAATAGGGAATCCCTTGTTTAGATCGAAACGCATCTGGTAACCGAACACCGAAAGGGTACCGGTTCCAGTTCGGTCAGATTTTTGAACCCCATGGTCAAGAATGTATTGCAGTAAATCAAGGTATTGACGCATATCCCATCCAAGGCCCAAATATTTTATTTTTTGCTTGTAGAAGCCAGAATTTCACGTGTTCGGTGGACATCTGTGTGGATCTGTGCCAGAAGTTCATCGATGCTTTGAAATCGTTCCTCGCCGCGCAAGCGTTCGATAAAGATCAGGGAAAGCTTCCGGTTGTACAGGTCATCTGAAAAATCGAGAATATATGCTTCGACATGGGATAGATGGTCAGTGTTTTCAAATGTCGGCCGGGTACCCACATTGACTGCTGCCAGCAGTTTCTTACCATCGAGCTCTGCGTAACACGCATACACTCCAGCACATGGAATGAGCTTTTCTGTACCCGTTTCCAGGTTCGCGGTTGGGATACCAATCTTTTTTCCCCTGCCATCCCCTTGAACGACGACGCCAGTCACCTGGTAAGGTCTTCCCAACATCCTGCCCGCTTCGGAGATATTGCCCATGGTGAGCAGGTTTCGTATCAGGCTTGAAGAGACGACCTGGCCATCATCTTTGACTGGCTCTTCCACATGCAGTTTATAACCAAATTCAGCTTCATGGGCTTTTAGAAATTCGATATTTCCTTCTCGACCTTTACCCAGGGCAAAGTCATGGCCGACCCACAGGAGATTGAACCCAAGGTGGTTTTTTAGATACGTCAGGTATTCACGGGCTGATGATTGGGACAATTCGTAGGTGAATGGATGGGTAATCACGATATCGACCCCCAAACCATCTAATAATGCCAATTTTTCTTCAGGGGTCGTGAGGTAAAATGCCCCGCTCCTGCCTCTCAGGATCACAGCAGGATGTGGATGAAAAGTCAGTACAGCCGACTTTGCTCCATTCCCATGGGCTTCACTGTTGAGCGCATTGATCAATTTTTGGTGTCCAATATGAATCCCATCAAACGAACCAATGGTTAACCAGGTATTACTTATATTGACACCTTGTAGAGAAGTAAAATGCTGCGCCATGGGGTGTCAGGATCATTATCTATGAGAAAAATACCTTGCGTGGTTGCCACTCATTCGTTGCTTCATCCAGCTCCATTAATGCAACCAGGTCTCCCTGTTGGCTGATGCCTCTTACCCACCCCTTCGCATCACCTTCTGCAGTGATACGGTGACCATGGCGAATCAACTCGACCTGATCACCATCCAGCTCGACCATATGCCAATCACCTAATGCCTCAGCGGCTGGGATTAGGAATTTATACCAATCACCCACATGAAATGCATCTTGCAGCCTGCGTAAGGGAACTGCATCACGTAGCGTGAACCGGCCACTTTTCGTCCTGCGCAGACCGACTAAGTGAGCGCCACATCCTAATGCTAATCCCAGGTCATTGGCCAGTGAACGGACATATGTACCCGATGAGCAAAACACATCGATGACGGCTTCTGGCGGGTTCCATTCCAGCAATTCCAGGCTGTAAACCTGAATAGTCCTTGGTTGAAGTTCCACTTCTTCGCCCTCACGCGCCATCTCATAAGCTTTTCTTCCTTGTACCTTGATGGCAGAATAGGGCGGTGGCACCTGTTGAATTTCACCGATAAACTGCTCCAGAGCGGTCTCAAATTGCTCTTCGGTGATGTGATCAACCGAGCTGGAAGAGGTAATTTTTCCTTCTGCATCATATGTATCGGTCGTGCTGCCCAGATGGACAGTTGCCTGATATCGTTTATCAGACGCAGAGACATACTCGCTTAAACGAACCGCGGGGCCGATCAGGACAACGAGCACACCTGATGCTCTTGGATCCAACGTCCCTGTATGTCCCGCACGGTGGATGTTTGTGCCCCGCCGGATGATCTGTACGACATCGTGCGAAGTCAATCCAACCGGTTTGTCAACGACTAATACTCCCGAAACAGCATTCTTTAATTGATCTTCATAATTCTTGTTCATATTCATTCCCATTAAAATAATCCTATCGCACCTTCTCGATAGTATGTGTGACTATATTCAGTGCATCTTTCGTCTGGTCCAAGACGCTCTCTAATATGTTATCGAGGTTACCTTTCACATCTGCACCCGCTGCGGCTTTGTGCCCCCCACCGCCAAAGATGCGCGCAATCTCTGAAACATCCAAACTTGTTTCAACACTGCCGCACAGCCGCCAGCTTATTTTAACATAACCTTCATCTTGTTCTGTAAGGATAACGGCGATTTTCGCGCCTTCAATCGCAGATAAAATTTTAACTAAATCCGCATCATCACGTGAAGGGTAGCCTGCTGCTTCGCGTTCATCCAATGTCAGGGTAGTCCATACCAGGCCATTTTCCATCTTTATTTTTGATAAGCCCGCACTCCAATATCGCGCTGACGCGAGAGATTGCTCAACAACAGTTTTGTAGTATACACCCGCCAGGTCACCACCTGCTTCCATCAAAGAAGCAACCAGCCTTAAGACATCTGGATTTACATTGGTGGTCCGAAAGCCGATTGTGTCGGTTACGATTCCCGTGATTAGAGCATCTGCGATCGGCTTGGTGATCTGAAGACCAAGCTTAGGCAGGATTTCCGCCAGTACTTCAGCTGTCGCTGCTGCATCGGGTACCACCAGGTTGATTTTTCCGAAATTAGTATTGGTCTTATGGTGATCAATATTGAGATCTGCATAAGCGTAGTCAAATTCGGTGTTCGTCCGCTCAATTTCAGCTGAATCGACCACAATAACGTACTCATACCCGCTTTGCGGTTGTGTTGCAATCAGCTGACTTCCCTCTAAGAACCGGAAATTATCAGGGATCTTATCCTTTAATACCATTTGAACTGACTTACCTTCGGAGAGTAATGCCAAGCCAACCGCAAGCAACGACCCAATGGCATCGCCATCTGGTCGCTGATGTGATAGTACCAGGAATTTTTTTGCCAGGTTAAATTGGTCACGAATTATTGTAATCAATTCATGATCAGAGACCTTCATTTTTTCCCACCCTTTTCCTTTTACTTTTTACCTTTTCCTGTGAATCAGTTTGATGGAGAGATATTAACAATCGTTCGATATGGTCAGCTTTTTCAAAAGTAGAATCCCAATGAAATCGCAAGCGTGGAAAGACTCTCAAGTCGAGGCGATGGGCCAGCTCACTACGCAAATATCCCTGGGCATGTTCAAACCCGGCCAGTACTTCCTGTGAGCGCTCCACTCCTTCGATCGCACTCACATATACCTCAGCGTACGCCAGCTCTTTATCGACTTCGACATCCGTGATGGTCACCCCTTTCAGGCGTGGGTCATTGCTCTCCATCAGGACGATTTCTGATAGTTCTTCACGGATGCGATCCGATATTCTGGTCAAGCGCGTTTTGGATACCATGCAAATTTACACAACCTTCTATGCGGCAGGTACTTTCTCAACCAGGACACATTCGATCTTATCGCCTTCATTAAAATCATCGAAGTTCCGGATGGAGATACCGCACTCAAATCCCTGCCGGATCTCTTTTACGTCTTCCTGGAGGTGTTTTATGGATGAAATCTCGCCAATGGCAACGATCTCACCACTCCGTAACACTTTCCCCCGCAAATTCCTCCTGATCTCGCCATCAGTCACGTAACAACCCGCGATATTGCCTACCTTGGAAATTCGGAATACCCTTCTCACTTCAGCATGCCCCAAAACAGTCTCTTTTTCCACCGGCTCGAGCATGCCATTAAGTGCCTTCTCGATATCTTCAATCATCCGATAGATAATGTCATACAGCCGGATAGAGACGCCTTCTTTCTCTGCAACTCGTCGTGCTGCTACATCCGCCTGAACACTAAAACCGACAATAACCGCCTTGGATGCTGCCGCAAGCATCACGTCATTTTCAGTAATGTTCCCCGTTTCTGCATACAGGATATTGACCGACAGCGCTTCCGTGCATAAATCCTTTAGCGAAGAAATGATCGGTTCCAATGATCCCTGGACATCTGCCTTGATTATCAGCTTTAATTCGTGGACTTCTCCAGCTTGAAATTGGTCAAAGAGCTGTTCCAGTGTGATCTGCGCCTTTTTATTAGAGGTGGTTGACTTACCTCCGGCTGCATTTTCTGTCACGATGACGCGTGCTTCACGTTCAGAGGGAACGACCTGAAATAGGTCACCTGCCTGAGGAACTTCGTTCAGTCCCATCACGGATACCGGAGTTGATGGACCCGCCTTGCGAATTCTCCGCCCTCGAAAATCAAATAAAGCCTTCAGCTTGCCAAATGATTTTCCCACTACAACCACATCACCGACTTCAAGCGTGCCATTTTGGACAAGGAAAGTCGCCATAGCGCCTTTTGCCTTGTCTAGCTCTGCTTCTATGACCGTCCCGATAACTTCCCCATTGGGGTTCGCCCGGATATCCATATTATCAGCCACCAGCACGATCGCTTCCAGCAGGTCTTCAAGGCCTTCCCTTCGTTTGGCTGACAACGGAACAACGATCGTATCTCCATCCCATTCGTCAGGCACCAGTTCAGCTTCTGCTAGCTGTTGCTTAACGCGGTCCTGGTCGGCATTAGCTTTGTCGATTTTATTCATTGCAACGATGATAGGTACTTTGGCAGCTTTCGCATGGGCAATGGCTTCTTTGGTTTGTGGCATAACACCGTCGTCGGCTGCAACTACCAGGATAACGATATCTGCGCCTTGGGCACCGCGTGCCCGCATTGCAGTGAAAGCAGCATGGCCAGGCGTGTCTAAAAATGTAATCAGGTGACCATTATGCTCTGCCTGGTATGCACCAATATGCTGGGTGATCCCACCGACTTCGCCCTCGGCTACGTTCGTTTCCCGTACTGCATCGAGCAGGGTGGTCTTTCCATGGTCGACATGCCCGAGGATGGTCACCACTGGAGGTCGTGCTGATAGATTCTGCTCAGCTTCCTTGGCGATAACTTTCCGCCATTGGGGTATCTCACCCAGGTCTTGTTCAGTGACCTTGGGACTCTCAGGGACAGCTTCAAAGCCCATCTCTGATGCCACGATGGCAGCAGTGTCAAAATCAATCGGTTGATTAATACTCGCCATCACTCCATTCGACATCAATGCTTTGATGACATCAATGGGGCTGGTCTGCATGATCTGGGCAAGATCACGCACGGTGATGCTTGATGAAAGCTCTATTTTCTTTGAATTATGGCCGTTCTCGCTCATATGGTACCTCAATTCATCAATTTATTTGACCCTTATGAGCGGGTGAGATGGATCACTCGATCATTATCGGCCCTTAGTCCGCTAATGATGCGGCGTAATTCATTAATCGCTCGCGTTCTTCCTGGGTAAAGCTGACTTTTAAAGCACTGGAGAGTGAACCAGACAAGCCTGCCTCCCAGCATGAACGTAGGTCATGAAGGTATGCGCCCCGACCAGCTAATTTTCCCGTCGGATCGATCACGACACCTCCCGGGCTTTTCACGATGCGAATCATCGATCGTTTCGGCATTACCTGCCTGCACCCAACACAGGTGCGTTGTGGAATATGCCTTCTTCTACCGGTTCTGCGGGGCACATGACCTTCTTATAATCGTCTAGTAAGTCCAATCATCTTCCCAACCGCCGCGTTTTCGCTTTCGCTTTACCACGGTAATATCCCGGTCAGGATCATACTCAACTTCCACGAATTTCTTCTTCTTTTTCTTCTTCTTACCTTTTTTATCAAGATCCTCTTCGTCTTCCTCTTCCTCAGTTTCCGTCTGGACGCCGAGGATTTCTGGACGTAAAGTGAAGATCTCGTTGAAATCGACTACTTTTTCTGGTTCACCTTCGGTTACTTCACCACTCACCGCTGGAACTGGCTCTTCAGCACTGGCAACAGGCTCAGAAATTTCTTCAACTACTTGTGCACCTGCTTCAACAGGTTCAGCAGCCTGAAGCTCTTCAACTTCAGCTGGCTGTTCAGGAACAGCGGCAACTTCAATTTCCGGTAAAGCTTCTTCAACTGCAACTTCAACTTCGGGCTCCGCTGGAGCTTCAGTTACTACCTCGACAACTTCCGGTTCCGGTGCTGGGAAGGAAATCGTGGTCAGTTTTTCCTTGATTTCTTCCATGGCTTTCGGACCGATGCCACTGATCCCCAAGACGGCATCTTCGTCTAATGCCAGCTGGAACATCAAATCTCCGATCGTCTCGTATCCAGACGAACTGAGTAGATCGTAGATACGGTCAGACAAGGCCAGGTCTTCCAGTGACATCGCAAATGCTGCAACCGGTATCTTAGAACGAATATCCTTTCGACGGGCTTCATCCGCCAGCTTTTCTGCAGTCCGACGATGAATCACACCACGCTCAACCCGATCAACGAATTGACTCAAGATTTGATATTCTTCAGGGGTGATGGGTCGCCCTTCCGCCTTCTTAGTCAGGATGACCTCGATCCTGGGGATGTTCTCCACTTCTGTTTCTGCCATGAAAACAAATTCAACGTCGCTTTGCAGCCTGTGAACCGCATCACCCGCAGCTTCTAGCAGGGATTTAATGTCAATTCTCCAGCCCGTCAGCTTGGCTGCCAGGCGAGCATTTTGACCATCGCGTCCAATCGCCAGGCTAAGCTGGTCATCCATCACTACGACTGTAGCGGTTTTCGTGCCTTTGGCGTGTTCATTCAAGTACACACCCGTCACCCTGGCTGGGCTTAGCGCCTTCGCGATGTAAGATGATGGGTCCGTGTCATATTCGATGACATCGATTTTTTCGTCGTTTAATTCGCGCACGATCGCCTGGATACGTACTCCCCGAATGCCAACACAGGCACCCACGGGATCAACTGCGGGTTGTAAAGCAGCTACGGCCACCTTGGAACGTTGCCCGGGTTCCCTGGCAATCGATCGGATTTCCACTAATCCATGGTAAATCTCGGGGACTTCGTTCTCAAGTAGACAGCGCAGGAAATTCCTATGCGAACGCGACAATACAATTTGAGGTCCACGTGGAGTTTGCTTTACCTCTAGCAGCAACGACTGGACACGGTCATGCACTCTGAAATGCTCACCATTTATCTGCTGATTTCGGGGGAGGACGCCTTCCGCTTTCATGTCCAATCCAAGGGTGACTTGCTGCGGGGTGACTGCCTGGACCACACCACTGACGATCTCACCCACCTGCTTGGCGTAATATTTCATCTGTGAATCACGCTCAGCTTCTCGAATGCGTTGTTGGATCACCTGGCGTGCAGTTTGAGCAGCCACGCGTCCAAAATTGTTAGGCGTCGTTTCACAAACGATCATTCCACCCAGTTCAGCATTAGGGTCCAATTTTTGAGCCTGCTCGAGAGTGACCTCTGTGCGGTCATCCTGCACGCTATCAACGATCTCTTTTTCAGCATACACCGTAACTTCGCCAGTCTCAGGGTTGATCTTGGCTTCAACCAGTTGCGCCTGGGAGGCGTTCACTGCCCGGCGGTATGCAGAAACCATCGCTGCTTCGAGGGCTTCCAGGACAACGTTTTTCGGAAGTCCTTTCTCCTCAAGCACCTCATTAAATGCCAACATGAACTCGTTTTTCATTCCTTAATTATCTCCGAACAAAAAAGACAACGGGATTGGCCTTATACGCAAGAAAAGTGGGGGCTGCCCACTTTTCAACGTCGCCACTATCTATACCTCTACTGTCATAATTTTAGCACGGATATTACCGGATTGCAAGGTTACAGGTATCAATTAATTATATATTCATCTATATTTACAACTCCCAGATCGATTTTGCACGTTCTACGACGTACTTCCAGGCAGTATTTTCTCTATATGGACAAGGGTATGGGTCTTCCCAGGCTTTCCCGAGCAAGGCATTGGTCACGGCCAGGCTGCACGCACTGGCAGCCTCCAGGTCATAGCCTCCCTCCAGGAACAGGCTGACTTTCCCTTCACAGTGCAAATCTGCCCAGATGCACAATTTTCTGATCAGTTCCGCATACCCGTTGGCTGTTAATAACAGCTGTCCAAGCGGGTCCAGCCAATGTGGATCGAAACCATAACTGACCAGCAGCATTTGGGGCTGTTTACGCTCAAGCAGCGGCAGGATCAGCTGATCCATTATGGCCTGGAATGCTTCATCACCTGAGCCAGCAGGTAGCGGGAAATTCGCTGTCCATCCTTCGCCATCCTGCTCTCCGATATCCTCCAGCTGGCCAGTTCCTGGATAAAACGGTGATTGGTGGGTTGATAAATAGAAAACATCATCTCTCATCCAGAAGCTGTCCTGCGTCCCATTCCCATGATGCAAATCCAGGTCGATTATTGCTAGCCGGTCAATCGAATAATTGCTTACCAGGTGCTCAGCTGCAATGGCGACATTGTTTAATAAACAAAAACCCATTCCCTGCCCATGCATGGCATGGTGACCTGGTGGTCGGGTCAA
Organism: Anaerolineales bacterium; assembly: GCA_003105035.1. Lineage (NCBI taxonomy): Bacteria > Bacillati > Chloroflexota > Anaerolineae > Anaerolineales > Anaerolineales bacterium. The sequence goes on from PQAL01000036.1 coordinate 198,180, forward strand.
CGCAAAGCCCCGCCTGGCTTTTCCTTCCCAGGTACTCACAGCCACAGCAGCTGCGCCACCAGCTGCCTGTCGAGCGAGCTTCCAGGAAGCCACAGTCGTGTAGGTGTCCATATCCAAATGACCCGCTCTCTTGCAGGTTAGCTGCAACAGGTTCAGATACGCCGGTGAATGAACAGATGTGAGGATCTCATCAGATAGTGCAAGCGGTTCAAGCTTCGGGTACCCTTCCCATATTCCCGCCTGGATAAAAGCCTCCCTGATGGACTCTACTCGTTCAGGGCGCTCAGGATGTCCTGCTTCATGGTGAGCTTCATGCCCTTCTGGATAGAAAAAGACGATGTCTTCCATTTTCCTTCCAGTTTCAACTACTATAACCTACCTGTGGCTTGATCGTATACTGCTAATCGGATCCATCTGGAATATACATAATTGTCTATGCGAAATCAATATAATCCGTGGAGTATTTCGAAAAATCTGCATAATGACCCCGATATTCCTCAGGCAGCAAGTCCGCCAGCTGATACATAATCTCATCGACCATTTTTTGGCGGAGCGTCTGGCTTAACCGTGTTTCAGGAAACCTCAGCCTGAACAGCTTACCCACCTTGATATTAAAATCAGTCCTTTTCAGCCTGTTGATATTTTCTCGAAATCTCTCACTTCCATAATAAACCATGGGTAGGATGGGAGTGTTGTTATGGTGCGCTAGCAAGGTGATTCCCGGCAACCCACGCCCCATCTTCCCCGTTCCGCTGCGCGTCCCCTCCGGGGTGATGGCCAGGATTTTCCCCTGGTCCAGAGCTTCTAAGGCCTTTCTAAACGCAGTCGTATCAGCTTCACCACGCTGAATTGGTATTGCTCCCCACAAATCGAATAGCAGTCCCATCAAAGGGTTATCCCAGGTTTCAGCCTTGGCGAAACCAGTCACCTGCCTGGGTTGCAGATGGGTGAATACCAGCGGTACTTCCATAAAATTGATGTGATTACAAGCAATAATAAGCGGTCCTTCCTGGGGTACCTTCACCAGCTGGCTATCATCTACATCGCAGAGAATGCGGGTGAATCCCTTAATGGACGTATTGACGATATTGTAAGCAATATTCATGGCTACATAGCTGGCGCAATGATTTCCAGAGGACAGTGGATGATTTTTATTTCCAGCTCACTGCCGGCTGTACAGATCGTCTCACCATCTGCATGGGTTGGCAGTGTCCCTTTTTCTGCCTTGACATGGATTTTGGCTGCCCGTCCCGTCTTGATCTGCGGCTGAGTTGCCTGCGTCCCTTTCATAAACCGCGGGATCATAGTTAGGATTCCAATCCTGCTTAATTGGCCGGCGATACACAAATCCAGCAAGCCATCGCTGGTGTTGGCTTGAGGTGCCATCATGAAACCTCCCCCCATCCGCCTCCCGTTCATAATTGAAATCATCAATGATGGTTGGGTTATGACCGCATCATCATATTCGATACGGACCAGTGGTGCATTGAAAAAGAGAAAGATCGTTCGTAGGGCAGCCACCATGTAGTTCATGAAACCATGCAAGTGGGTTAACTTCATGGCTTCGAAGCCGACAACTGCATCAAAACCGATCCCGACCCCATTTCCAAAATACCTTCCCTGCGGATAATCGCCTCCCTTAACCAAACCAACATCCATCGGCTTGTGATCACCCTTCATAAAAACCTTGAATCCTTCTGGTAACCCTGGGGGGACACCGAAGCCGAAGGCGAAATCATTGCCCCTACCGATGGCAATGATGCCCATTTTTGTGTTCCGATATCCATTATCCCAGGCTTCCATCAGCCCATTCAATACCTCATTGGAGGTTCCATCCCCACCTGCAGCAATGACTATTCCGTGACCATCGGATGCTGCTTGTCTGGCCAGTAAGATTGCATGACCGACATACTCTGTCATAGCAATTTCACTTTGCGGCGCGTTCTCTTTAACCAGATTCTCGATTTCCGGCAAAACCTGCCGTCCATACCCTTGCCCGGCAATCGGATTAACAATGATCAGCGTCTTTTCAACCATTATGGACACACCTCAGGAATATTATCGTAGTTGAAGATCAAGATTGGGCTGCTGGCAAGCTGCTCAATGGTCCCTGATGTCTGGTAACAGGTATCCAGTTTAGCTTGCGACCATACCATGTCATATGTAACCCAATAAAAGGATCCAGGTTGCGTATTAAAGATGACCATGAAAGCATTGGGTCTTTCAACAGTCTCGATGATGATGCCTTTAACACATAGCGTCTGGCCCACGTCGGCGAGAGTGATCGTAAGTGCATCGCGGCACGCTGAAGCGGGTGGGGGCGTTGCTTCCACTTCCGTTGCGGTCGGTAAAACGACGTATTTTACTGTTGGTGTGCTGGATGGGCGTACCGTCGGGCTGGGTAGGCTGGTTTTCGTAGGTTGCACGGGTGTGTTGGTAGCTTGATAGACGGTTGGTTCAATCACCTGGTTGGGGGTGCCCTGGGGCTGAAGCAGCCCAGCCAGGCTTTGCTCAAGTATAGGGCGGCCAGGGCCTGCCAGCAAAAACCAGACAAGAATGATAATGAATAATGCCAGCAATACACCGACAACGACCTTCAGATTCACCTTCTCCATCAGGCTCTTCTCAGTGGGTGCAGTGCTGCTGGTCATCAGCATATCCGAGCGTATCGCTGAGACCAGGTTATCAGCACTCGGTTTCTCTTGTTTCTTGGCTTGCTCTACTTGCTTAAAATAATCAAAGGGCTGATTTTCGTCTTGATCAGGTGCCTTCTTTGCCATTGTTCGCTACTCTATTAATTTTGGTGGAATATTACCTAGTATAGCATAATCTTCCATACCAGGTAAAAAAAACCTGCGGGTGTTTCCACCCGCAGGTTTCACTTTATAGAGCTTCAATCTGTCTCTTGAGTATCAAGAGACATATATGAAGTTATTTCTTGGTGACGATAGGTAGATAGATTGTACCTGTGGGCAAAACCACAACCGGATGTGATACGGAGACGCATGGGAACAACCCGTTGCAAGCTTTCAGAGTAACCGTGAAAGTCCCGAACCTGTCGTATGTGTGATAGACATCGTCAATAGTACTCACGACCAGCTGGCTAGAGCCATCACCAAAGTTCCATGTGTACTCAGCAGGAGGAATACCTGCGAAGCTGAGATTCGTGAACCTGGTAGGTGTGCCAACCACTTCGGTTGTTGCAACAAATTCAGGAACAGGTGGCAGGAACTCATCCACGATGTGCAAGACAGCCGTAACAGCTTGTTGCCCAACGATTGGATCGTCCGTATCGATCATCAGAGTCGCTGTGTAGGTACCCAAAGTCATCGTGGGCAGTGCAGTGAAGGTTACATCGACATCCAACCCACTATCGGCAGCCAGGGTTCCCTCAACGGGATCTTCTGTTAGCCAGGGTACATCTTCGACAGCACAGTGACCTGCCCAGCGAAGGGCATTATCGAACAACAGTTTCTCATTGTCACCAGCCATGGAGCCCTGAACATTCAAACCGAGGTACACTCCGCGCCCGTCATCTCCAACCTCAACGTATGATATTGCGCGGTCGTTGAGTGATCCGAAGTATCCTGCCTTGGCAAGATTTGGATACGTGGCGTTCGTCAGGTAGCCAACTGCATCCTGAAACCAATCATATGCCCAGAAGCCTAACCCAGTCCAGGATGCTGGAAGCCCGCGCATGATGGGGTGCGATGGATCCATTACAACAATGTCGAGCGGAGTGCCTGAGGCTGCTGCTGAAAAAGTATCGGGGAAGTACTGCGGCCAGTCACCCTGTTCGATGTAGCCGAAACCATCCTCCATCCATGTCTGAAGATCGGTTCCTGGCAAGTTAGGAGTAGCCGGCGAGTGATCCATGATTACAACGGCACCGGCATTGCGAGCTTCCAGGACGCTATCAATCTCAACCCAGGGATAACCCAGTTCATCCAAAGTGGCACGTAGCGCTGACTGCTCAGGATCGGACCCCACCGTGATTGCAACCAGGCATTCACCGGTAGTTGTAGACTGAGAGGGAGTTACAGGGGCTTCGAGAGTCACACCACTAAGCGGAGAGCTATTACCAGCCGGTGCAGAAAATCCTGCTTTGGTGGAGACCGTGCCAGAAATTTCCCTGATCGCGAATGGTGTATCCACTGCACCCTCATTGGTCAGTGCCAAAACCTGCGTTTCTGAGCTACCTGATAACAACCAGGCATCCATTCGAACTGGCTCAGCGCTGACACAGGGTTGCAACAACCGTAAGTGGAAGTCCTGCGTGGTCGTCTGCTGTCCAACGATGATGACGCCCTCCATGTGCCCGGCTTCGTTGCCATCGTAGGTCACGTCGACGGAGAATGGTGAGTTGGCCTCATCTAGCCAGAAGGCGTACTTGCCAGTCGCATCGGTTTCGACCGTCCACGTACCACCAATAGCACCTTCGATAACTACTTCAGCTCCCTTCAATGGGATCATCTCGCCATCACAGTAGCCCAGACTGTAAACATAGCCTTCGAGTTTACCAAAGGTTGGCGGGGCATTGACATTCATCGTCACCAGAATGGCGATCTTTCCATTCTCAGGATCATTACTCATAACCTGAAGGGTTCCATTGTATGTGCCCGGTTGAGTCACTACACCTGCATCGAAGGTCACGTTTGCGACTTGTTCACCGCCGTCAGCTGGGATGGTTCCACTTGTTGGATTCTCATTCAGCCAGGGTATGTCACCACCACCGATCGGGAAGGCCAAGGCGTCGACTTCAGCACCACCGGGGAAAGCTCCAACCAGCGTCGAAGCACCAGTCTCCATGTCGATCACACGCAGCTCGCCTTGGGTGGTGTAGGCTGCCCA